>JALWRU010000074.1 GCA_026994095.1 Nitrospira sp.
CTACTGATCAACGGCCTGATGGCCCTGTTGGCGGGTATCCCTACCGAGCAGGTGGAGTACACCCCCGACTCCTACGGCTACCACGCGGTGGCCGACAAGTTGCTGGCGCTGGACCTGTCGGGCCTGCGGGACTCACGGGCCGCGGCCTTTCCGCTACTGCTGGCGATTCAGAAGGGGCTGCACCTGCCCTACTTCGCCACCGTGCAGCTGTTTAATCTGCTCGGCATTGCCCTGCTGGTATGGCGGCTGTGGGTCTATGGACTGGGCCGCACCGCGCTGATGACGGCGCTGGTGGCCACTGTGCTGCTGTGGAGTGACAAGCAGTTCGGGTTTACCACCCTCTATCTGCGCGAAGGGATGTTGATCGGCATCACCGGCATCCATCTGGCGCTGCTGCTGGAGGTCTGCCGCAGCCGCCGGGGACTGGCCGTCAAGCTGGCGCT
Organism: Nitrospira sp.; assembly: GCA_026994095.1. Lineage (GTDB taxonomy): Bacteria > Nitrospirota > JACRHL01 > JACRHL01 > JACRHL01 > JALWRU01. Next base: position 444 of record JALWRU010000074.1, read on the forward strand.
GGTGGCACTGGCTCTGCTGGTGGCGTTTCACTTCAAGGGCATGTACCTGTACACCTTTACCCTGTCGGCCCCGTGGCTGTTGTGGGCCACGTTCCGCCAGCACGGCTGGAGGTCTGCCAAGGCCGTCGGTGCCGCCCTGCTGTTCACCGGGCTGTTGATTCCGCTGGTGTGGATCAGCAACCCCAACAACGACCAGAACCTGAAGGGCCTCAGCCTGATCGGGATGCTCATCAATAGCGACATTCCCCGTTGGGTCACCACCCGACCGGAACTGCTGGCTGGTGAGCCGCGCGCACTTGAACTGTTCAAGCGCATGGATTTTTACAAACGGGACATCTATAAAAACGGCCACCCCACCAATGAGCGCATCGACCCGTTCTCACTCCAGTCGGCCTATCAAAAGCACTTCAAGGAGTCCCTGGCCGATGAGGGCGAATACCTGCTGTTACAGATCATCCGCCATCAGCCGGGACCGATGATGCAGGTGCTGGGCATGCGCTCGCTACTCCTTCCCAAGCGTCTGTTTGTGACCGATCCGGGCGGCATGTGCCTGCGGTACTGGGGCCTTGCTGGCGGGCTGATTCCGGCGGTCTGCAAACCGCTGTCGATAGCGGTATTCGGGCTGTGGATGGTACTGCCGCTGGCGGTACTGCTGCTGGTGGTCACCGGCCTGCAGCAGTACCGTAGCCTGCCGCCGCAGACCGGCTGGGTGGTGGCATTGGGCGGTATGTCGTCCGGGCTGGTCGTACTGGTGTCGGTGGTCGGTTATACCGACTTTGAGCGGCTGTTTTATGCCGGGTTTGTCTACGGCGCACTGACCCTGCCCTGGTGGGTAACGCTGGTGATCGACGGCCTGCGCCAGCAACCGGAGACACCCTCCCCGGCAGGCGCGCCCAAGGCCGGGCCATGACCCGCGATTCCGGTCGCTGGCGTCAGCCGATCCCCCTGATCCTGCTGGTGCTACTGGGGTTCAGCCTGATCGCCAACCTATGGCTGGGGCTGCACGACCGGCCACTGAGGTCGACCCCGGATTCCGCCGGTTATCTGGCGGTGGCCGATCAACTGCGGGCGTTGGACCCGTCCGGGCTGGCGGGTGCCCGTGCGGTCGCCTATCCACTGGTGCTGGCACTGCACAAGGGACTGCAGCTGCCCTATTTTTTGACCGTTCAACTGTTCAACCTGCTGGGGGCCGCCCTGCTGGTATGGCGGCTGCTGGCCCACCGGTTGACCCGCCCGGCACTGGCCACCGGCCTGCTGGCCACGCTGCTGCTATGGGAAGACAAGCAGTTCGGTTTTACCAGCCTCTATCTGCGCGAGGGCATCCTCATCGGTATCACCGGCCTGCATCTGGCGCTGCTGGTGGAGGCCTTTTACTCCCGTCGAAAACTGAACCTGCGGCTGGCACTGGTGGCACTGGCCCTGCTGATCGGTTTCCACTTCAAGGGGTTGTACCTGTACCCCTTTGCGCTGGCGGCACCGTGGCTGTTATGGGGGCTGCTGGTACGGCACCACAACTCACAGGGCCGGGCGGCGGCAATGGCCCTGCTAGGGACGGTCCTGCTGATCCCGCTGGTGGCACTCAGCAACCCGCACAACGACCAGAATTTGAAGGGCATGAGCCTCATCGGCATGCTGGTCAACAGCCCCATTCCCGCCAGCATGGCGGATGCCCTGCCGGATCGTCCGCAGGCGGCAGCCCGCTTCCGCTACATGGTCGAATACCGCCAGCAGCAGTACCAACAGGGGCTGCCCCGCTACAGCCATGTGGACCCGTTTACCATGGACCGCGACTACCGCAAGCGCTTTGGCGAGCCGCTCGCGTCCCACGGCGTCGCACTCTATCTGACGGTGCTGCGCCACGCCCCGCTACGGATGATCCGCTACCTGTGGCGACGGGCGGTGGCGCTGCTCAAGATCGAGTTTATCGCGACCCGCGACGGCATGTGCCTGCGCATCTGGGGCACCCCCGGTGGCCTGCCGTCGTCACTCTGCCGCCCCCTGTCGGTGGGTGTTGTCGGTCTGTGGATGGCGCTACCGATCATGCTGCTCATCAGCCTGTGGCGTCAACGTGGGCTGACCCGCGAGAGCGCAGTCGTGGTGGCGCTGGGGGGCATGTCCTCCGGGCTGGTGGTGCTGGTAACGGCGGTGGGATACACCGACTACGGACGACTGTTTGAGGCCGGATTCTTGTATGCGGTACTGAGCCTGCCCTGGCTGCTGGCGCTGTGGTGGCAAAGCCTGCGCCCGCCAGTTGCCGCAGCTTAAGGCAGAGTCGCCTCTGCTTGCGGTACAATACAGGCCGTGACCGTCTGCTCGTCTCCACTTCTTATATCGGTGGAGCGCTTTCACCCTACCCACCGGAGCCAATCCCTTGAGCGAAGCATCTCCCCTGCCCGAACATCAGCAACGGTTTATCGACGCCCTGCCGAGCGGCTCGCTGGCCCATGAAACCGTCGCCGTGGCCGACGCCTGTGGCCGTATCCTGCCGCAGGATTTGACCGCGCCGGAAGACTCGCCGCCCTATCACCGGGCCATTGTCGAGGGCTTTGTGGTGCATACCGCCGAGACCGCCAACGCCTCTGAAGAGACCCCGGCCACCTTTAAGGTGGTGGGTCAGGTGGCCCCCGGCGACACCGCCTTTCCTGAACTGGCCCCCGGCACCTGTGTGGAGGTGGTCACCGGCAGCATCGTCGCCGACGGCCCCCTGTCGGCGGTACGCATGTTCGAGTGCAACCGGGAGGGCGACACCGTATCGGTAACCAGACCCTTTCCACCCCGTTTCTTTTTAGAGGATCGGGGCTGCGACGTGGCCAAGGGCAGCGTGGCCGTGGCCGCCGGAACCCGCCTGTCGCCGCTGGACCTGGGCACCATCGCCAGTCTGGGGCTGGACCGTATCGGGGTATCGGCCCGCCCCCGTGTGGCGCTGTTTTCTTCTGGCGACGAGGTGGTGCCCCACACCGACAGCCCCGCCCCCGGTGCCATTCGTGACTCCAACCGGCTGATGCTGTCCGCCGCCATCACCGAGGCCGGTGGCCTGCCCACCTTTGCCGGCATCATGGGCGACGACTTCAACCGTTTTTGTGACGCCCTGCGCGCCACCCTGTCGGCGGCCGATATGGTGGTCATCTCTGGCGGTACCGCCGTGGGTGGGCGCGACTTTATCGCCGACCTGATCCGCGCAGTGGGCACGCTGGTAGTCGACGGGGTGCCCATGCGCTCGGGCCGACCGCTGATTATGGGCCATATGGACGGTCGTCCGATTGTGGCCGTGGCGGGCCACCCGCCCGAGGCCTTGCGGGGGTTTGAGCTATTCGGTGCCGCTGCCATCGACCGCATTAGTGGGGGTAACGCGCCACTGCCAGAGGACAACGTCCCTGCCGGAGGCCCGGGCGGCGGTGGACCGGGAGGCCCCGGAGGACCCGGCGGCGGCGGTCCCCGATAATTGGCGCATCGGCGCTTACTGTCGCAAGGACAACGTCCGATAAGTTAGATGCACTGTCCGGGGACCGGTCCCCCCGGCGGAGATGCTGACGGAGAGGGACCGCCGGGATCAGCGCTTCACGAGGAAGCAACAGCATAGGTCAAGGATGAACCAGCCCCGATCAAACGGCGCACGCCCGTCTGGCAACGGACCGGCAATCAGGACAGAACCCACCGACAGGGGAGACTTCCCATGCAGTGGGTAAGCCACGACGTGCTCATCATCGGCGCAGGTCTCGCAGGCATGCGGGCGGCGCTGGAATTGCCCGCTCACCTGGATGTGGGGGTACTGTCCAAGGTCCATCCGGTGCGCTCCCACTCGGGCGCGGCACAGGGGGGCATCAACGCCGCCCTGCGCGAGGAAGACTCCTGGGAGGACCACGCCTTTGACACGGTCAAGGGCAGCGACTATCTGGGCGATCAGGACGCCATCGAGACCATGTGCAAGGAGGCCCCCAGCGACATTCGCCAGATGGAGCAGTGGGGGGTCATCTTCTCTCGCGCGGACGATCAGCGCATCGCCCAGCGACCGTTTGGTGGGGCGGGCTATCCACGCACCTGTTACGCCGCCGACCGCACCGGCCACGCCCTGCTGCACGCCATGTACGAGCGGGTCCTAAAGCGCAACACCACGGTCTATAGCGAGTGGTTCCTCACCTCGGTCATCGTCGAAGAGGGCCAGTGTGTCGGCATCACCGCCCTCAACATGAGCACCGGAGAGCTGTTCGGCTGCCGCGCCAAGGCGGTCATCATGGCCACCGGCGGTTATGGCCGGGTCTATCTGACCAGTTCCAACGGGCTGGTCAATACCGGTGACGGCATGGCCGCCGCCTACCGGGCCGGGGCGCCGCTCATGGACATGGAGTTTGTGCAGTTTCACCCCACTACCTTAAAGAGCAACGGTGTGTTGATCACCGAAGGCAGCCGGGGCGAGGGGGGCACGCTCATCAACGCCAGGGGCGACCGCTTTATGAGCACCTACGCCCCCAACGCGCTGGAGCTTGCCAGCCGCGACGTGGTGTCACGCGCAGAGCAGACCGAGATCAACGAAGGGCGCGGGGTCGATGGCTGTGTGCTGCTGGACCTGCGCCATCTGGGCCGTGACAAGATCATGGAGCGGCTACCGCAGATCCGCGATCTGGCCATCAAGTTTGCCGGTACCGACCCCATTGAAGTCCCCATCCCGGTACGTCCGGGGGCGCACTACTCCATGGGGGGAATCCAGTCCAATCTGGACGGCATCACCCCCGTGCCGGGGCTCTATGCGGCGGGCGAATGCTCCTGCGTGAGTGTGCACGGGGCCAATCGGCTGGGCGGCAACTCGTTGCTGGAGACCATCGTCTTTGGTCGCCGCACCGGAGCCGCTGCCGGTCAATTTGTACTTGATCGGGCCATGCCCAATCCGGGCAACCACCATCTGGATGAGCAACACCACAAAATCGCTGCGCTCATGGACACCAACGAGGGCGACCGGGCCGGGGCCTTGCGGCAGGAACTGGGCACCATCATGAACCAGTCGGTGGGGGTGTTCCGCACTCAGGACAACCTGACCGAAGCGGTGGCACAGGCCGAGGTCATTCATACCCGCGCACAAAAACTGTGGGTCATGGACAAGTCCAGGGTATTCAACACCGATCTGACCGAGGCGCTGGAGTTCCAGAGCATTGTCGATCTGGCCCGCACCATCGCCGCCGGGGCGCTGGCCCGCGAAGAGTGCCGGGGTGCCCACTTCCGTGAAGACCATCCAGGTCGCGACGACGACAACTGGATGAAACACACCATTGCCAACCACAGCGAGGCCGGACCGGTGCTGACCGATCACCCGGTCACCTTCACCCGTTTTGAACCGCAAGAACGCACCTACTAGAGGCGTCAGGATCGACCATGCGCATTGAAATTCAAATCCAGCGATTCGACCCGGACAACGGTCAGGAGCCAACCTACGAGTCGTTCCGGCTGGAGGTGCCGCGCCATATCACGGTGCTGGACGCCATCATCCAGATCAAGGACGAGCAGGACGGCAGCGTGACCTTCCGGCGCTCCTGCCGCAGCGCCATCTGCGGCTCCTGCGCCATGCGCATCAACGGTCGCTCCGGGCTGGCCTGCGATACCCTGGTGGTAGACGAACTGGACCGGTTCGGCGAGATCAAGGTACAACCGCTGGCCCATATGCCGGTGCTGCGCGATCTGGCGGTCGACATGACGCCGTTCTGGAACCGCATCGAGTCGGTCAAACCGTGGGTGGAGCGCGAAGAGGGCACCGAGCCGGAGTGGCCGGTTGAAAAAGAGACCCTCATGCCCCAGTCGTTTGTGGACGAACTGGACGACGTGTCGCGCTGCATCATGTGCATGGCCTGCTTCTCTGCCTGTGAGATTGCCGAGGTCGATGACGACTTTCTGGGGCCAGCCGCACTGGCCAAGGCCTACCGCATGGTGGCCGACCCACGCGACTGCGAAACCGGCGAGCGCCTCAGCAAGCTCAACGAACATGGTGGTTATTGGGACTGCACCCGCTGCAACCAGTGTGTGGAGGCCTGCCCCAAGGATGTCAAGCCGATGGAGGCCATCGTATCCCTGCGCCGGGAGGCCATCAATAGCGGCCTGACCGACACGGTGGGCAGCCGTCACATCACCGAATTTTTGAATATCGTCCGCCAGGAAGGTCGTCTCAACGAGGGGCGCATGCCACTTAAAATGAAGATGAGCCAACCGATGGAGCTGCTGAAAATCATGCCGATGGCCATGAAGATGCTGGCCAAGGGTAAACTGCCCATGCCGATCCATCCGCCCATTCCACGGGTGCGGGAGGTGCGTCGAATCATGGATGCCAAGGGCAAAGGGGAAAGTAAATGAGCCAGTTCAAGTACGCCTACTACACCGGCTGTGCCGCCAAGGGCGTCTGCCCGGAACTGCATCAGTCCACCATGGCGGTCTGCCGTGCGCTGGATATTGAGCTGGTGGAGCTAAAAGCCGCCTCCTGCTGTGGTGCCGGGGTGATTGGCGAACTGGAGCCGGATACCCAGTTGGCCATGAACGCCCGCAACCTCAAGCTGGCCGCCAATCAGGGGGTGCCGATGATGACCGTATGCGGTACCTGTCAGGGGGTGCTGGCGCGCTCCCATCAGGAGCTGTCGGACGGCGACACCCGCGACCGTATCAACCAGGTGCTGGGCAACAGCGGCGGCGTCTATGACGGCGGCCCCAAACCGCGCCACCTGTTGTGGGCCTTGATTCAGGACTACGGTCTGGCACGGCTGGAGAGCAAGGTGGTGCAGCCCCTGCACGGCCTCAAGGTGGGGCCATTTTACGGCTGTTACATGCTGCGCCCCAGCGACTATCTAGGGTTTGACGACCCCTACAATCCCAAAAGTCTGGAGCAGGTCATCAGCGCGCTCGGAGCCGAGCCGGTGGACTACTCCGGTCGCACCAAGTGCTGCGGCTTCCCCATCGTGCTGGAGTCCGAGTCGTCTGCCATGCAGATGGTGGGTACCAACCTGATCGAGGCGCAGGACAACGGCGCTCATTGCCTGGTCACCCCCTGCCCCCTCTGCCACATGAACCTGGACCTGTATCAGGAGAAGGCCGAGCAGGAGATGGATCGGGAGATCGGCCTGCCGATCCTGCACCTGCCCCAGTTGATCGGTCTGGCGCTGGGCCTGGACCCCAAGGAGTTGGGGCTGGACAAGAACATGGTGGATACCGACGCACTCATTACCGAGGTCGTCGGGGCCTGACCGACCCCACCCCCTGCGGGTGATGATGACCATAAAAACGCTCATCCGCCGCCTGGTTCCCCGTCAGATGATCTGTCAGCGGCTCAATCGGCAGGGTGCGGACAGTGTACTGCTCACCTTCGACGACGGCCCCGACCCGGAGATTACCCCGGTGGTGCTGGACCTGCTGGCCGAACATCAGGCCAAAGGCATCTTTTTTGTACCGGGCGGGCGCATCCCCAACGGCCCGGAACTGCTCAACCGACTGCTGGCGGAGGGCCACCTGCTGGGCAACCACACCTTTGCCCATCCCGGCGATGAAGACGGTGCCACGCACAATCATCTGGCCGACCTCAGCCTGTGCCAGCAGGCGATTTTTGAGCAGACCGGCCACCACCCACGCCTGTTCCGCCCCGCCTACGGCCAGATCAATCCGGCCATTCTGTGGGCCGCCTACCGACTGAACTTACAGGTGGTGCGTTGGTCCTACGATGCGGGTGAATACAACATCCATCACGGTGCCTCGGCACAGGTGATCGCCGACGCCCTGTTAACGCAGGTGCAGGGCGGCGACATTGTGCTGCTGCACGACGTCAATCCGCTGCTGCCGGAGATCCTTGAGCAGGTGCTGCCCGGACTGCGGGAGCGGGGCTTGGACCTGAGCCGGGGGATTGGCTGCTTGTAAGAGAACTAAAATAAGAGCCTCCGGCGGGCGGGGCGGTCCCCGCTGACCTATATGCCTGCGGCGCTTTTGATGTCAACGTCAGCGCCCTGTGCCAGCCACCGATCCAGCGCCGCAAATACCGCCTGCTTGTCCTGCTCCAGCAGAATCTCGTGATACATG
>JALWRU010000075.1 GCA_026994095.1 Nitrospira sp.
GTCCGAAAGCCGGTTTGAGCAGGGCGTAGCCGATCTTGCCCAGGGTCGATGCGGCAATCTCGCTGCGCAGCATCTGCATGGTCGCTTCGGCCAATCCTTCGCTGGCTTTCAAGGCCACGTTACCCAGGAAACCGTCGCAGACGATGACATCGGCGTTGCCGTTGAAGATGTCCCGCCCTTCAATGTTGCCGATAAAATTGAGCGGACTGTCCTTGAGACGGCTGTGCACCTCTTTGGTCAGGGTCGAGCCCTTGGCCTCTTCTTCGCCCACCGACAGCACCCCGACCCGTGGGGTGGGCAGACCGCTGACATGTTTGGCGTACTCATGACCCATGTAGGCAAACTGCACCAGATGCTCTGGCTTGCAGCCCATGTTGGCACCGGCGTCCAGCAGCACAGAACTGCCGGTCAGGGTCGGTAAAATGGCGGCGATGGCGGGGCGGTCCACCCCGGCAGCAGGGCGCAGTACAAACAGGGAGGTGGCCATGCAGGCACCGGTATTACCCGCGCTGATGACCGCCTGGGCGTGGCCCCGTGCCACCATCTCGTTGGCCAGCCAGATGGACGATTGACGCTTTTTACGAACCACCTGTGAGGGCGACTCATCCATGGCGACGGTCTGTTCGGCGTGATGGATCTGAATATCCAGCCCGGAGGCGGACTGGCGTGCCAGTACCTCGCGTACCTGCGCTTCATCTCCAAACAGGTCGATCCCCACTTGAAAATCCCGCGCACCTTGCACGGCACCGGCCACGATATTCTCGGGCGCGTGGTCCCCGCCCATGGCGTCGATAGCAATGCGCACGGTTATTTCACCCGGGATTCAGGTCGACTCGACCCACCCGTCTGACGCGGCCCCCCGCCAATGTGTAGCACTGGTTAGGGCTACACCTCGAGGGTGTCGATGACCTCGCGGCCCTTGTAGTGGCCACAGTATGCACACACGTGATGCGGGCGCACCGCTTCGTCGCAGTTGGGGCAGTTCACCAGGGTCGGCGCGTTAAGGATTTTGTGGGTGCGACGCTTGCGCGTGACCGACTTGCTGGTTTTCCGCTTGGGATGTGCCATGAGCTACATTCTCTAACTGTTGTAAACCCCGTTCGGGGCGTTCCGTCCAAAAATTCGGGACCGGACAGGTCGTTGCGGCGATGACCTGTGTCATCACCCGCTACCCGCCGTATCCAATCTCCACTACTCCTGCCCTGCCGGTGGCCGCTTGAGCTTGGCCAACACCGCAAAGCGCGGGTCCACCGGAGCATCACACTCACAGGGGCCGGTGTTCAAATCGGCCCCACAGGTGGCACATAAACCGCTGCAATCGACCTTGCACAGGGGCACCAACGGCACCTCCAGCAGCAACTGCTCACGCACCCACTCCGTCACGTTGATGCGGTCGCCTTCCAGCGGGGTAACCACCAGGTCAGCCTCCGCCAGTTGTACCTCCTGACCCTCTTGTACCGCACCGTTTGCGGCCTTCGGGGGCATCAACAATACCTCAAACGGCGCGCTGACCGCCAGACTAAACTCGGTCAGGCAACGGCCACATTGCAACCATAGAACGGTGCTAAAGCGACCGTGCAACCGAATCCCCATCCGCTCCGGATCGACTCGCGCCCGCACCTGAACCGGCTCCAGACGGCAGACCCCGTCACCCAAGTCATCAAAGCTGGTCGGGTCGGCGGTATAAACGACCTCGCAGCCCGCTTCAGGGATCTGTGATCGAACCAGTTTCATGCCTGTCCACGAAAAACGCGGCAGTGTACGTTAGCGATGAATGGATTGTCAAGAAATGCGCCGTCGCCAGCGCTGGCTTCACCGCTGGAACAACGCACAGACAGCGCGTGGGGAACACCCGGTGGCAATGGCGCCGCCGGGCAATCGGTAGACCAGACTCAGTCCAGCAGACCAGAGCGAGTCCGGCAGAACCAGAACTAGTCGGCGCGAGTGATGCGCAGGGATTTTAGAAAGGCCCGATCAAAAAAGTTGAGTTCACCCTTGTTCGGCAGTCCGGGGGCACTGGCCCCACCGTCCATCTCTGCGGTCTGCGAAGGCTCACTGGCGGGGGCGGGTAGCGCTCGTTG
>JALWRU010000076.1 GCA_026994095.1 Nitrospira sp.
GCAAGAGGTGGTATACGTGGTGGCCGGGGAGGGGGCAGACCGAGCCCGTCTGGAGCGGCTGGCGGCTGAATATCGGGTGGCGGATCGAGTCCGCTTTGTCGGCCCGGTCTCGGCGGCTGAAAAATCGACCCTGTATCGGTTGTGTGACCTGTTTGTCATGCCCAATCGGCCGGACACCTGCGGCAATTTTTCGGTCGAAGGGTTCGGCATCGTATTTCTGGAGGCCGCCCTGTTTGGCAAACCGACAATCGGTGGAGACAGCGGTGGAGTGCCCGATGCGATCGTTTCCGGGCAGACCGGAGAACTCATTCAACCGTTGGATCTGGACGGCCTGATTGCCGCGCTCACCCGTTTTTTGGGTGACGATGTCCGGTCGCGACAGATGGGGCTGGCAGGCCGTGAGCGGGCGCTCAAACAGTTCACCTGGCAGCAGATCGGCGTGCGCTATCAGCAGATGTGGGACCGTCAATCCTGTTGAGCCACCCGGCCTCAGGTCAGTAGTGTACGGTAGAGCCGCAGGGTGTCCTCCACCATGCGGTCTACGGTAAACAGGGTTTGAACCCGCTGCTGACCCGCTGCTCCCGCAGCCTTACCGTTGTCGGGCAGACTGAGAATGTCTGTGATGGCATCAGCCAACAGGGTGGGGTCACCCGGTGGCACCAGCCGCCCGCAGGTCTCCCCTTCGAGGATATCCAGCGCCCCACCGTGGGCGGTTGCAATCACCGGTACACCGGTGGCCATCGCCTCTACCAGCGTGCGCCCAAACGACTCGGGCTGGGTGGAGGCACTCACCAGCAGGTCGCATATTTTTAAGATCTCCGGCACGTCCCGACGGCTACCGGCGTAGATGACCCGGTCGGTCAGTCCCAGCCGTTCGGTCTCGGCCAGCAGTTCTGCTTCGTAGGCGGCCTTTTTAGGGGGGACTGCGCCGACCACCAGCGGGGTGATATCCGGGTGTGCATCACAGATTCGGGCTACGGCCTGTAAAAATACCAGGTGCCCCTTCAGGCGGGTAATGCGGCCGATAATGGCCACCACACGGCGGTCGTCGGGGATGCCCAACTCCTGCCGTAAGGCGCGCCGTCGGGCATCGTCCATCGTCACCAGGTAGGGGGCCGGGTCGATGCCCCTGTGGATGACCTGTATCCGTTCAGGGTCGGCCCGCAGTTGCTCGGTAGCATAGGCGGCAATCGGCCTGCTGACCGCAATGACTTGTGCGCCACGGGTCATGATGCGGGAGTAAAAATGGGGGGTGTAGTAGCCGTGTACCGTGGTCACCAGCGGCACCCCGGCCTTTTGGGCGGCGTAGTAGCCAATCCAGCCGGGCAGTCGCGAGCGGACGTGTACCAGATCGACCTGTTCTTGTCGCAACAGGCGGGCCACACGGGGGATCAGCCGCAACACATTGCCGAGCCGTTTTTTGTGAATCGGCAGGCTGAAATGGGTCACCCCTGCCGCCTTCAGCTCTGCCACCCGCCGACCGCCGTTGGACATGACCAGCGAGCGGTGACCCCGTCGGGCGTAGCCGATGGCTGAATCTACAACCCCCTGCTCCACACCGCCCACGTTCAATTCCGGTAGCATCTGTAGAATCGTCATCGGCTTCACGACCACCGCTCCAGCAGTTGCGTGACCGCCTGTTGGCAGCGGGCACTGTCTTCCAGAGTGGGTGGTGGCGGGTCTTCCATGAGTTCGGCCCCTGCCACGATCAGGTCTTCTCCACTGGTGCGGCGTATGTAACCCTCATCCGCCAACGCGCTCACCACCGCTTCATGTCGGCGGGGAGTGCCCTTGCCCCGTTGGGGCAACCGGACCACCAGCACCCCGCCGGGGGCGGAGGCGGCTTCAGACACCATCGAGACACTGTCTTCGGTGACCACGGTCAGGCGCGACAAGGCCAACATACCGGGCACCACCTGCGCCGGGTCGGTGCGACCCTTGCAAAAGTAGTCCACCGGTCGGTTTTCTGCGGCAGCAACCATGGCCGATTCAGTGGCGGCGCTGGTGCGGCGCGACGTGGTCACCACCAGCCCAAGCCCCAGCTTTTGAGCCAACTCTGCACTGGAGCGCAACAGCAG
>JALWRU010000077.1 GCA_026994095.1 Nitrospira sp.
GGCCACCGGCCCGGACAGCGACTGGTCCCAGCCGCCAGATACCCCGACGGGACCGCCGGTCACTCCAGCCGGAGAGATCGACACCGCCGAGTTGGCCAGCACCATCGCTGCCGGCATTGCCGAAGGCCATCTGCCGCTCAAGGAGATCGGCAAACGGGCCGCCAGTCTGGCCGAGCGCGAGGCCATCCTGCAGGTGCTGAACCACACCCGCTGGAACCGGCGCAAAGCGGCGGTGATTCTGGGCATCAGCTACAAGGCATTGCTCTACAAGATCCGCGATTACGGCCTCAACGACGCCCCCTAGGGCCAATCTGATCGGTCTGCACCCTGCTACCCAGGGCACAGGCACCGGTGCGCACACAGCGCGACCCACCACTTTTGGCCAGATCACCACTCAACTCGGGGCCTGCCGATGCCGATAAGTGGACGACGCCACTCGAAGTGCCAAACGCCTCCCGGCGCTGGTGTGGCCCCTTTAAAGATTGGAGTTCCCCGACACCGACATGCACAGCCCCTCTCCCAATCGTGCAAAAAAAACCGTCCTGGTAGTAGATGACGAAGCTGCCATCCGGGATGTCCTGCAAAATGTCCTGAGTGACCGCTATCGCGTGATTGACGCCGATACCGGCGACACCGCGCTCACCAAGCTTATTCAGGAAACGCCGGACCTGATCCTGCTCGACCTGATGATGCCCGACATCTCCGGGCTGGAACTGCTGTCCAAGATTCGCGCCCAGAACAGTCTGGTGCCGGTGATTGTACTGACCGGCACCACTTCGCTGGATTCGGCGGTAGAGGCCATGCGTTTGGGGGCTGCGGACTATCTGGCAAAGCCGTTTGAGGTGGCAGGGCTGGAGTTGGCCATTGAGCGGGCCACCGCCACCCAATCGCTGGTCAACGAGGTGCAGTACCTCAGAAAGGCCACCAATAACCGCCGGAGTGCTGACATCATGGTGGGCGAATCGCCGCCCATGCTGGCCGTGCTGGAGCGCATCAATCAGGTGGCCAATACGACCTCGACCGTGCTGGTCACGGGCGAGTCCGGCACCGGCAAAGAGTTGGTTGCAAGGGCGCTGCATCTCAACAGCGACCGTAAAAACCAGCCGTTTATCGCACTCAACTGCGCTGCGATTCCCGAGACCCTCATCGAAGCCGAGCTATTCGGCCACGAAAAGGGCGCTTTTACCTCGGCCACCGGCAAGCGGGTCGGCCACTTTGAGCTGGCCGACGGCGGCACTCTATTTTTAGACGAATTGGGCGACCTGTCCTTGGCCACTCAAGCCAAGCTGCTGCGGGTACTGCAAGAGCGGGAGTTCACCCGCGTGGGTGGTTCACGCCCCATCTCAGTGGACGTCCGGCTGGTGGCTGCCACCAACAAAAACCTGGAGAAGGGCATCGCCGACGGCACCTTCCGGGAAGATCTCTACTACCGCCTGAACGTCTTCCCGATCCAGTTGCCGCCCTTGCGAGAGCGCACCGTAGACATTGCCACCATCGCCGAGCATTTTGTCATGCAAAAGACCCCACCGGGGCAGAAGCCGCGACGGCTGGCGCAGGAGGCCATTGAAATGCTGTCGGCCTACCACTGGCCCGGTAATATCCGTGAAATGGAAAACGTGCTGGAACAGACCCTTATCCTGGCCCAGAACGATGTCATTCGGGCCGCCGATCTACCGTCTCATCTGAGCCGTGGTGGCAACACAGGCAGCAGCGCCAGCCGGGTGGTTAGCGGCAATCTGTCGTTTGATGACGCGGTGGCCGAGTTTGAGCGCGAGATGATTATCCGCGCCTTGAACGAAACCGGCTTTGTGCAGACCCGCGCAGCCACCGCCCTGGGCATTACCCGGCGGGTACTCAAATACAAGATGGATCAACTGGGCATCCCCGCCCGACCCACCTACGCCGGTTAAGCCGCGTCCGGCTCTGGCTGCGGCAGATGCACCGTGGTGGTGGGGAAGGCAATCTCCGCCCCGTGAGCCGCCACAATCTGCTCGATCTTGAGCAGCACATCTTCTTTAATGTCGTGAAAATCGGCCCACACGGTGGTGTGGGTGAAGCAGTAGATAAACAG
>JALWRU010000078.1 GCA_026994095.1 Nitrospira sp.
TCGTTTGACCTGGGTGCCATGGTGCGGCCACCGCTACCGTTCTCGCCGGTATTTGCTATTACGGCCTTGAACATCACCGATCTGGACTTTGGTCTGGCCGGTGAGGTGCCCATGCAGGTCAACCTGGGTGTGGCGGTGCGGCCCAAGATCGGGGCCTTTACCGTGAACCTTGCGGCGGATTATGTGGATTTGACCAACAATCTGGTCAACGATACCGATCGGCCCAAGCGGATCAATCTGGGTGCCGAGGTGCAGCTATGGAAGTTCATGGCGGTGCGGGCCGGGCTGCATCAGGGGTATTTGACCGCCGGTGCGACCCTGGATGTCTGGGTATTAAAGCTGGATGTGGCGACCTATGCCGAGGAGTTGGGTGCCTATGCCGGGCAGCGTGACGACCGCCGTTATATCGCTCGTCTGGACCTGTTCTAGCAGCGGTTGCAAATCCTGCGCGATGATTTAAGCGCGCCGTTCGGATGTGCCACAGGGTCAGCCGTTCGGCGCGTTTGTGCGTCGAATGGTGACACTGACACCGCCGCTGATATGCGGTACCGGCGGATGGGGTTTGTGGACCGTTATGTTGACCTGAGAGACCGGATAGGTGGATAACAGGTCGTCGGCAATCTCTTCTGCCAGCCGCTCAATCAAGAGTCGCTCTGTGCCCTCGGCCAGCGCCACCACCCGCGCGCTTAGCGTGCCGTAGTCCACAGTCTGCTCCAGTGCATCGGCGCGGGCAGCAGGGGAGAGGTCCAAATATAAGGTGACGTCCACCGTCAGTGCCACGCCGAGTGTGCGCTCTTCCGGCCATACCCCGCAGGGGGCGCGAAAGGTGATGCCGCGAATGGTCAGGCGATCATCAGTGGAGGTCGGGCGGATCGTGTTCATAGGGAGGCATTGTGGATGCAGACTGCCGGGATGGCAAGCGCTATGCGGTCCCGCTTTGGTTCAGCAGACAGTGTCAGGCCAACGCCAGACGATATCAGGCAACAAAAAAGGCCCGGTGATGTCACCGGGCCTTTGATGCATTGGCCGATCCTCGTATGGCGAGGGATCAGGCGCTGAAGGAGCTGCCGCAACCGCAGGTAGACTGGGCATTGGGGTTGTTGATGGCAAAGCCGGAGCCCTGCATGCTCTCAACATAGTCCACCTGAGCGCCGGTCAACATCGGCAGGCTCATGGCGTCCACAAAGAACTTCACACCCTGCAACTCGATGACCTGATCGGCGTCGGTGCTGGCCTCTTCAAACTGCATACCGTACTGGTAGCCGTGGCAACCGCCACCGGCAACAGACAGGCGAATGCCGTAGCCCTCTTTGCCTTCGCTGAGCAACAGCTCTTTGATTTTGGCAGCAGCGGTATCGGTCACATTAACGATCTGGTTCTCGGTCTGGGTCTCAGTCTCGGTCGTCATCATGGTCTCCTTCTAAAAAAATGTCAGGCCTCTGACAGTGGCGGTGATGCCGCCTGATTGCGGATCAGTTTGCCGATAAGTACGGTGGTGCCAAGCACTGGCCTGCCACCTGATAAACCCCACCTCACGCACGGTCTCAGCCACAAGGCCGATCTCTCTATGCTAGTGGGTATTGCTGGTTTGGGCAACCCCGCCGGGGCTGTCAGGGGAAGCGTTCAGGCACCCCAATTTTTGCGAGACTTGCTTACGAACGGCTCCGGGCGCTCCGTACGGTTGGCAAGAATGACCGGGTCGACCACTTCACCGCAGGTCAGGCACCGCCATGCGGTGATTCCAATCATGCCGGTATCATCCAGCAGGTCGGTGTAGGTATTCGCGATCATCGCGTCGTTGCAACGAGGGCAGTCCACAGTAGGCTCTCCTTCAATTCAAGTTCCTTGCGTTACTCGTTAAATAACGCAAGTCCCATACCATCTGTATGGTATTTTGTAAGCATATGAAATGCCGACAAAAAAACAGATTGTTCCATGTCAGGAAACAAGGCCTGTTTCATTAAGCAACAATAAATGTTCCATAAGAGGAACGTTAGGTGTTTCTTTATGAAACATTATAGCTGGTTTTTGCCGGTGGCGCGAATCGCCCGGTCGGGGTAACGC
>JALWRU010000079.1 GCA_026994095.1 Nitrospira sp.
GGGCTAAGTGGCCAGCCGTTGAACGTCGTCCTGATTGCGCCAGAGATTCCGCCCAATACGGGCAACGTTGCACGTCTGTGCGTGAGCACCGAAACCGCCTTGCATCTGGTGGAACCGCTGGGGTTTTCCCTGTCGGACCGGTATTTGAAGCGGGCGGGGCTGGACTACTGGCAGCACCTGAAGCTCACCGTTCACAAGGGGGTCCCTGAACTGCTGACCACCATTGGAGACGGTCGGGTCTATTTGGCTACTGCCCATGCAGAGCGGCCGCATACATCGGTGCCGTTTGGCAACGACGACTGGCTTGTGTTTGGCAATGAGACCGGAGGGCTTCCAGCCTCGTTGCAGGAGCGGGTTGCGGCGGATGGCATCAAGATCCCTATGTGGGGACCGTCTCGCTGCCTCAATTTGAGCAACGCGGTAGCGGTAGTGTTGTTTGAGGCCTTGCGGCAGGTCCACCCCAGCCGCTTTCCCACTCCCAACTAAATTAAAATTTACGGCCTGCGGGGGCCTCCGCCCCGCCCCCCGGAGGGAGTTTTTACCGCGCGTTGCGCGGATTACTAAAACAAAGATGCCTCCGGCGGGCGGGGCGGTCCCCGCTGACCTATAAACGCCTGCGGCGCGCTATTTACGGCCTGCGGGGGCCGCCGCCCCGCCACCCGGAGGGGGTTTTTACCGCGCGTTGCGCGGATTACTAAAACAAAGATGCCTCCGGCGGGCGGGGCAGCCCCCGCTGGCTTATAAACGCCTGCGGCGCGCTATCTACGGCCTGCGGGGGCCGCCGCCCCGCCCGCCGGAGGCTCTTTATTAATTCCCCCTACCCGGCAACGCCACCACCGGCAGCGCATTCACCAATGTCAACGGGTTAATCCGCGCCTTGTTCCAACGCCCGCCCCAATGCAGATGCGGCCCGGTAGCACGACCGCTGGCCCCCACCTTGCCAATCGGGTCGCCAGCATCTACCCGTGTACCGTCAGTCACCAGAATCTCACTTAAATGCATGTAAAAGGTGAACAGCCCACCACCATGCTCCAAAAAGACCGTCTGACCACCAAAATACCGCTCTTTCGCCAGCCGTACCGTGCCGGAATTAGGCGCGACGACCAAGGTACCGGCGGGTGCCGGAATGTCTTCACCATTGTGAGGGCTGCGCGGCTTGTCGTTGATAAAACGACGTTTTCCAAAACTGCCAGAGGGGGTTCCCTCCACCGGCATACGCCACGTCTCCTGCCACACCACCTTGCTTTTTTGGCCCTGCCGCCAAAGCTGACCTACCTCGCGCTTCTCCTTGCGAACCCGTTGTAAGGTGGTGTCATCCAGATCCACCATACGGTCCGGCAGGGTCAACCGTTGCACTCCGAACTTGCCGGCAACGATCTGCACCGGTACCTGGGCAATTACCCGGCTGTCACCGCCCCGCAACACCTTGACCTCCAGATTAAACTGGCCCAGATCGCTCTCCATATCGACCCCGATCAGGCCTAAAAAACGCCCGTCCTGCAACGGACGAAAGTGGACCAACTGCTTGCGAAAGCTGGCCCAGGGGGCAGAATCGCCCGGTGCCACCGAGATCGTCACCCGGCCTACACTGCCTTGAGGGATGACTACTTTCAAAGCGGCCTCTTCGGCTGCCAACGCCGGTTGTACACCGACAAAAAAGGCCAGCATGACCGTCAGCAACTGACGCCAAAGCGACCAGATATTGTTGTGAATAACGGCCCCGATCTGGTACAAAAGGGGGGAGGGGTGTTGCGCTGTTTGAGGTGGCTTCAAGAGTTTGTGTTTCCCTGCCTTGTTTGTGATGGGTGTATCCGCTAGGAACCCAATGCGTACGAACACGGGAGTCCTGCTGCGGGGTGGTGAGCATGCCCTTCGGTACCGCTGAGGGAGTGGCCTGAAGCCTCGTCTCGGACACCCACCTGGGTAACCAGGGTTCCAGTACACACCCCACGGCAAGGCGGGGATCCAGATATACCGTTTATTGCCGGTCGCAGGCAAGCCCCCCACCGGTTTTACCCGCGACATAGGGGCCTCGCGACACCGCCGTAATCGCCGCCAGTCCGGGAGCCGTACGTGCCGACTACATTTCAAATTCATCACGATCACGCACCTCGTCGCTGAACCACATGGACCTGTTTTCCACCACTGAAGCGGCCTCCCCCGCCCCTGACGATCCGCAACAAGCCGTCGATCCCCTCGACCCGTTTGGGGCAGATGCGGCCCGCGCCAACGGCCCGCTGGCATGGCGCATGCGCCCCCGCACGCTGGCTGAATATATGGGGCAGGAACACCTGCTGGGCGAGGGCAAACTGCTACGCCGACAATTGGATAGCGGGCGGCTCAATTCGGTCATTCTGTACGGCCCTCCCGGCTGCGGCAAGACAGCCTTGGCTCACCTGCTGGCGCGGGAGTTAAAGCGCCCCTTTACCGAGTTGAACGCGGTCACTGCCGGGGTCGCAGATGTGCGCAAGGTAGTAGCTCAAGCGACCGCTCAACAACGGGCCGGACAGGCGGGGGTATTGCTGTTTATCGACGAGATCCACCGCTTCAACAAAACCCAGCAGAGCGCCCTGTTACCCCACGTTGAGCAGGGCCTGCTGACCCTCATCGGTGCCAGTACCCAAAACCCGTTTTTTGCCATCATCCCACCGTTGGCGTCCCGCTCCCATATCGTCGCTATGGAGCCGGTCAGCGAAGCGTCCATGGCCCGCATTGTGGACGCCGCCATCAACGACCCCGACCGGGGACTGGGGGCCGCACCGGTAGTGCTGGACGACGACGCCCGCAGTTTTTTGCTGGCCCGCACCGAAGGTGACGCCCGCCGCACGTTGAATGCGCTGGAGACCGCCCATGCGACAACGCCCCCGGACGACAAAGGAGTGCGCCACATCTCGCTGGAGGTGATGGCCGAATGTCTGGGCGAAAAGCCGGTGGTCTACGACGATGGCGACGCTCACTACGACACCGCCTCAGCGCTGATCAAGAGTATTCGCGGCTCCGATCCGGACGCGTCCCTGTACTGGCTGGCCAAGATGTTGATCGCCGGGGAAGATCCGCTGTTTATCACCCGCCGTCTGATGATCGCCGCCAGTGAGGACATCGGCAATGCCGACCCCCGCGCCCTGCCGCTGGCGGTGGCCACCCACGAGGCGGTGCTGTCCATGGGGTTGCCGGAGGGGCGTATCCCACTGGCCCAGACCACCGTCTATCTGGCGGTGGCCCCCAAGAGTAACGCCGCCTACAAGGCCCTGGATGCGGCCATTGCCGACATCAAAAGCGGCACGGTGCTGCCGGTACCCATGCACCTGCGCGACCGCCACTACTCCGGAGCCAAAAGCCTGGGCCACGGCGAAGGGTACCTGTATCCCCATGATTATCCTGACCATTTGGTGGCGCAGGACTATCTGGGGGCGGAACGATCCTACTACCACCCCACCCGACAGGGGTTTGAGGCCCGCATCAGTGATCGTCTGGACGCCATCGAGGCGGCCCTTAAAAAGGCCTCGCCCGACGACGGTCCGCCGCCTTAAACTTGCCCCATCGATTTGTCATCCACTTGTTTGTCTCCGGTGCCGACCCCGGCCCTCTTTTTTTAATCCCTGTTTTTTCTTTGTCATAGATCGGCCCTAAATGCGCATTCTTTTTATCGGCGACATCATGGGCGAACCGGGCCGCAAGGCCATTTTTCGCAACCTGGACCGGCTCCGGGACCAACACAACATCGACTTTGTCATCGGCAACTCCGAGAACGCCGCTGGCGGGTTTGGCATCACCGAACCCATCGCCAAAGAGCTTTATGACATGGGGCTGGACGTATTGACCCTGGGCAACCACGCCTGGGACAAGCGTGAGGCGGTGGACTATATCCGCACCGAAAAACGGCTGCTGCGACCGGCCAATTACCCCGACGGCACCCCCGGCGTGGGCAGCGGCCTGTATGTGGCACCCTCCGGCCAAAAAATCGGTGTCGTGCAGGTCATGGGGCGGGTCTTTATGCAGCCGCTGGACTGCCCCTTTCGGGCCGCCACCCGCGAGGTGGCCAAACTGAAACAACAGACCCCCATCGTATTTGTCGATATGCATGCCGAAGCCACCAGCGAAAAGGTTGCTATGGGCTGGCACCTTGACGGACAGGCCTCAGCGGTGGTGGGCAGCCACTCCCACGTACAGACCGGCGACGAACGCATCCTGCCGGAGGGTACCGGCTACCTTACCGATGCGGGTATGACCGGCCCCCGTGACGGCATCATCGGCATGAAACGGGAGCTGGTACTGTCCCGCTTTCTCACCAACATGCCCCGTCGTTTTGCCGTGGCCTCCGGTCCGGTGCTGTTCTGCGGGGCGATGGTCGATATCGACGCCAAGTCGGGTAAATGCACCCACATTGAGCGGATTCGCTGCGGCGATGACTGATCCGTCTGCCAGCCTGCCCCAGCGTGAGATCCTCACGGTCGGGGCGCTCACCCGCAGTATCAAGCAGGCGCTGGAGCACGACTTCGGCACCCTGTGGCTCATGGCCGAAGTGAGCAACCTGCGCACCCCCGCCTCCGGCCATATCTACCTGACCTTGAAAGATAGCGACGCACAACTGCGCGGTGTTATCTGGGGGACCACCGCCCGCTACCTGAAGTCCCGCCCCAGGGACGGCGATCAGGTGCTGTGCCGGGGACGGGTGACCGTATACGAACCCCGCGGCGACTACCAGCTCATCATCGATTATATGGAGCCGGCTGGAGTGGGTGCGCTCTACCAGCGCATCGAACGCACCCGAGCCCTGCTACAGGCCGAAGGTCTGCTGGAGACTGACCGCAAGCGCCCCCTGCCGGGGCTGCCCCGCCGGGTGGGTATCGTCTCTTCAGCCAGCGGCGCGGCCTTGCAGGATGTGCTGGATGTGCTGAACCGCCGTGCACCGGGCCTGTCAGTACTACTGGCACCGGCACTGGTACAGGGAGACGATGCCGCCCGACAGGTGGCGGCTGCGTTGGAGGCGCTGGCAGGGCAGCCTGACATCGATGTGATTATTGTGGCCCGTGGTGGCGGCTCGCTGGAAGATCTGATGGCCTTTAACGATGCAGCGCTGGCCCGCGCCATTGCGACCTGCCCGGTGCCGGTGGTGTCGGGTGTCGGTCACGAAACCGATGTCACCATGGCGGACCTGTGCGCCGATGTGCGGGCCGCGACCCCCAGCGTGGCAGCGGAGTTGGTGTGTGCCCACTGGGGTGAATTGCAAATGCAGGTGCGGCGCCAGCAAAATCGACTGGCGGTGGCCATGCGCCACCAACTGGCCCGCAGACAGCTCGCATTTACCCGTGTTCGCGCCCGCCTGCTGGACCCAGGAGAGCGGTTGCACCACCTGATGCAACGGATGGACGACCTGCACCAGCAGCTCTATCTTCAGATGGGTCGGCGACTGCAAACCAGCCGCAATCGTAGCCAGCAAGCCCACACTCGTTTGTTGGCCCATACACCTGTGCGGCGATTGTCAGGATTTACAGCACTGGTGCAGCAGTTACAACAACGGCTGCAACAGGCCGGTCATGGGCGGGTGATTATGGCACGTCATCAATTCGGTGAGGTGAGCGGACGCTTGCAGGCCCTGTCGCCGTTGGCGGTGCTTTCCCGTGGTTATGCCATCGTCCAACAGGACGATACGGTACTGCGGAATACCGCTGGCCTTACCCCCGGCCAGTCGGTACAGGTACGGTTAGGGCGTGGCGGTTTTGAGGCGCGGGTAGAGTCGCTACTTCAGGAGCCGGAGGCCGAGGCCGATCCGGCCACGTAGGTCTTGTCCTGCTCACGGATGTTGGGCGGCTGGGAATGGAACTGGTCGCCCACCTGAATCGGCTCGGTAGAGTGTCGCACCCAGGCAGTGGCGTTATGCTCCCGCACCGACAAAATGGTCAATTCGGCAATCGTGCGATCCGGCAGGTCGTAGGTACCCCACATGCCGGTGGGGTCCAGACGTGATCCTTCACGGGTAACCTTCATGGTCATGCCCGGTCCCAGCCCCTCTGAGCTGCCCCGGTCCAGATAGAGCACATCCTCATCACCACTCATGGCCCGGTCTTCCTGCAGCGCAATAATCCGGCCGCTCAACTGCGGGTCCCGCTCGATCACATCCACATCCGGCTGCACGTAGGGAATCAATTTGTCACCAGCGGTGACGTAGTCGTAGGTGTTCGACAGGTGGGCGGTATAGATGTTGCCGTCCCGGGCGGTCACCTCAATCATGCCGAGGATGCGCACCAACTGCCCCACCTTGCGGAAGGTTTTGGGGTGACGCACCGTCCGCACCTTGCGAACGACCTGAAACTTGGTTCCGGGAACTGCATTGGCCTTGCGGCTCAGCTTCACAAAGACGGTATCGCCCTCGCCCAGCATGACCCGGTCTTCCTGTACCCCCAACACCTTACCTACCGAATGGATCTTGTCGATAATGTAGCCGCCCGCTTCCACCAACGCCGGGTTGAGGATGCCGCGGGGCGCGCTGACCACCACGATCGGCTCATAACCAAAGTCGTACTTTTTCTGTTGAACGATCTTTTTACGGATCTCCGGTTTGAGCAACGCCACCGGGATGCGGATCTCCCCACCCGGAAAAATCAGGTCCGGGTTCATCACCTGATTGTTGAAACCCCAGATTTTGGGCCATTTGAACGGGTCTTCCATATAGGTCGTGGCGATGTCCCACAAGGTATCCCCCCCCGCCACCATGTGGACCTTGCTGGCATTCTGATCCAACGCGATCTCATCCGCATGTACGCTTGGGCCTGCCATCAGGGCAGCCGCTAGTACAAAAGGTACAAAACGAAATGATTTCATCAGCTTCGCTCCAACGCGAGGGGGTGTTTTGTGTGGCTTGCCTGACCCGGTACCGGCAGTCCCACGGGAACTCGTCTTCCTCCTGTCGGACAATGTTGCGGCAATCTTTAGGCCACCCGGTGGAGACGCCCGCACCACAGCGTAACCCCATCGCGCTTGGTACAATGCCAATATCAACGTTGGGCAGGAGAGTGGTATGGAATATCGAACATTGGGGCAGACCGACCTGCGGGTGAGCGTGGTCGGTCTGGGCACCATGACCTGGGGCGAACAAAACAGTCAGGCGGAGGCATTTGAGCAGCTTGATTACGCCGTCGAGCAGGGCGTTAATTTTATCGATACAGCCGAGATGTACCCGGTACCTCCCACCGCCGAAACCTGCGGCAAAACCGAGCAGTATCTCGGCGAGTGGCTGCACCGGCATGGACGACGGGACCAACTGGTCATCGCCTCCAAGGTGGCGGGTCCTGCCGACTGGTTGCCCTACCTGCGGGACGGCAATCTACGGCTCAACCGTGCCCACATGACCCAGGCGCTGGACGACTCCTTACGCCGCTTGCAGACCGACTACATCGACCTGTACCAGTTGCACTGGCCGGAGCGGACCACCAACTATTTCGGTGACCTGGGCTACCGCCATAACCACCGGGAGCAACCCACTCCCATCGAAGAGACCCTGGGGGTGCTGGCCGAATTTGTGAAGGCCGGTAAGGTCCGTACCATCGGCCTGTCCAACGAGACTCCCTGGGGCATTATGCGGTTTCTGCAGATGGCTGAACAGTTGGGACTGCCACGGGTGGTGTCGGTACAAAACCCTTACAGCCTGCTCAACCGCACCTTTGAAATCGGCTGTAGTGAAATTTCCCACCGGGAACATGTAGGGCTACTGGCCTATTCTCCGCTGGCATTCGGTGTGCTGACGGGCAAATATCTGGACGGGCAGCAGCCTGCCGACGCCCGCCTGACCCGGTTTACCCGCTTTAGCCGCTACAGCGGCCCGGTGGCAGCAGAAGTGACTGACAAGTATGTAGCGTTGGCCAAAGACCACCGGCTGGACCCGGCCCAGATGGCCCTGGCCTATGTGCACAATCGCCAATTTGTCACCAGTACCCTGATCGGTGCAACCACGATGCCCCAGTTAACCAGCAACATTGCCAGTATCGACATCAAATTGACCGAAGGGGTGCTGGCCGAGATCGAACAAATCCACCGGCAACGCCCCAACCCGTGCCCGTAACCACAGAAAGCTGAAGGTCATGAGCGAACAAGAAGAGTTGGAATGCAGCCGCTGTTTTCGTAGCGATGTACCGTTACAACCCGATCCGGAAATCGATGAAGTCTACTTCTGCAAACCGTGCTGGGAGGAGCGTATCAAGGTCACCGCCATGCACAAATACGGCTACGACAACGACATTATGGAAGAGTAGCCAAGACCGTCCTGACCGGGTCTAATCGTCTTGAAAGTACGGCAGAATATCTGCATAGGCGTGGTCGGTGGTGGACTTTCCG
>JALWRU010000080.1 GCA_026994095.1 Nitrospira sp.
CCTCCTCGCCATCCACGGGCGCGGGCAGATAGTAGACTGCTTCGGCGCGGGCGATATCGCCGTCGTCACGGACTACCTTCACCGTAAACGGATAGGGCCGGTCAAAAGACAAGCCCTCATGGCGAATGGTGAACGCCACCTGCACCTTGTCGCCCGCCGCCAATACCGGAATGGCACGCGTCACCTGCGCCTGTCCGCCCGGCAGACCGTCCACCGCCACCGTGTAGCGGTGCGGCTCACCCGCCTTGTTGAGCATGTGCAGGGCATAATCCACATGGTCCTGCCCTACCCATTGGGCGGTGTCACCCTGCTGATGCACCACCACCCGGGTCGGTTCAAAACTGCTGACGCCGTAGGCAAACAGCATGGCCGCCACCAGCACACCACCCACCGGCCACATCACACTCGACGTCCAGATGCGGCTGCGGCCTGTGTCGATGCGAATCAACTGCTCCTTTTGGGTACCAAACCCGAACGACAGGATCGGCCCCTTGTCGAAGCGCCCCATATAACTGTCACAAGCGTCGATGCAGATGCCGCAATTGATGCAACGGGTATAGATCTCCGGCTGGCGCGGGTCCAGATCCACCGGGCAGACATCCTTGCACAGGGAGCAACGGTTGCAGTCTTCCGCCCGCGCTTGATCGAAGCGGATCTGCAAGGTATCGCGGTTTCTGAACATGTACTGCCACAGGCCGTAGGGGCACATGTATTTGCACCAGAAATGGCGCAGGATGCCCAGATCCAGCACCACAAACACCCCCAGCATGACTGAAAATGCAGCGATATAAAGGTTGAACTCGCCGCCCACAAAGTGGCCCCACAACTGCGGCCCGGTGAAGAAGTAGTGCAGCACCGCCAGCGTAAGCACCGCTGACAACAGCAGTACCAGCAGACCGAATGCGGTCCAGGCGACCACCTGCCCCAGCAGTTTACGCTTGCTGTTGCCCTCGACCCGCTCCGGCGAAATGCCCGCCAGCACCCGCCGCCCCAGCCAGCTGCGGATCAGGTTATTGAGCCACTCGGACAGGGTGTGTTGCGGGCACATCCAGCCGCAAAAGATCATGCCGAAGTTGGAGTAAAAGGCGGTCATGGAGAGGAATACCATGGCCCAGAACGGGAACACGATAAAAAAATCGTCCCACCAGATCTGCATGCCACCCACCAGAAAACGGCCACTGGCGGTATCCACCCGTACCAGCCCGGTAAACGGCAGCACCACAAACAGCCCCAGCAGGGACCACTGCACCAGATGCCGAATCCGAATCAGCCTGGCGGGGCTCATGGCCACCCTATCGCACCACCCGCTTGTCGTCAGTACCCGCCCCATGCCCCGGCGCGCGACCCGTCACGCTGCGGCGCAGCACCCAGATCATGCCCGCCGTAATGAGTATCACCAGCAACCCGATGAGGACTACATGCCACTGAAATTCGGTGCTGCGACCTGCCACCACACGGGTCGGCACGGTCAGCCCCACCTGCCAGACCTGCTGCGGTCCGATGTGGCTCGGATGGGCACCGGCCAGCACCACCCATAACTCCTCGCCGCCATCGTCCGTCCAGCGACGGGTGCTTCCGGCTTCAGTCCAGCCCAGATCTTGCAGATGCTGGCCCAACAGCTCCGGGTGGGCAGAGACAAAGATGCGACCGTTGCCGTCGGCCAAAAAGGCCTCTCCCCACTGGGCCAGTTTCATGCGGGCCACCTGCTCCTGGCCGATCAGCCGTTGCAGGTCGACCAGACCCACCAACACCGCACCCCTGTCGAGGGTCGCCTCCAGTGCCACCACCGGTCGCCCGGACACTTGCCACACCGGTGCGCTGTGGCTCTCCGGTGGTACCAACGGCAGCCGCCGCCAGTCCAGCGCCAGTGGCCCGCGCCCGGCAGTGCGGTGGTCAACTTCATCCGAAAACAGAGCCGCCGGATCGCCCTTGGCAGGCACTACAGCCAGCGCCAGAAAGACCCCTTCAGTCACCCACATCCGGTAGCTGTCCAGCGCAGTCTGTAGTGGCGCAGATTCAGCCGGTGACAGCGCGCCACCCAGATTGGGGTCGGTAGAGAGCTGCACCAGCAGGCTCTGTGCGCCACTCATGCGCTGGTCTACCCGCTCCATCAGGTCGGTGGCGACCGCCTCTAGCGGGTTGCGCTGGCTCATCAGACCGAGGGAGCGCCATTCGGCTAACAGCCCCCACAAAAACAGACCGATGGGGATGCCCGCCACCAGTAA
Source organism: Nitrospira sp. (assembly GCA_026994095.1). Lineage (GTDB taxonomy): Bacteria > Nitrospirota > JACRHL01 > JACRHL01 > JACRHL01 > JALWRU01. The sequence continues at coordinate 2,226 of JALWRU010000080.1, forward strand.
CAAGGTCAAAATCAGACGGGTTGATCGCATGGTATCAGGTGCCCCGGTGCCGCCCGGTGGTGATGCGATTAAAAGACCGCGTGGTCGTCTTCAGCGGTGTCGCCAGTGGTGCCGTCCGACTTGCGCGCCATGGGCACATGGGTCCGTTCGGTGGCCGACTTGCGCCAGGTTACATACAGATACAGGCCAATCAGCACCGCCACAATACCCAGCAAAAACGCAAAAAAACCGGTCCACAGCCCGCCCAGCGAGATCTGTAGATAGGTATAGCCCCCGTCTTCTACCATCTCCAGCGCCCATGCGCTGGTGGGCCACCACAACAGGGGCACCATCACAGTGACGAGGGTGCGCATCAGGCGCGGCCCGACCTGCCAGCCAGACTGCCGCCATTACCGTTGTAGGAGTGCCCCATCATGTTCTTGATGTCGCCATCCAGATTGTCCCAGGTGGTGACCCCCGGATAGACCGCCGTGACGATGCCCTCGGCGTTGACCATAAAGGTCCACGGATCACCCTTGACGTTCATCTTGGTATAGACCTCGTCATTTTTATACTGGTCGATATGGACCACCTCAAATTCCGACTTGTACTTGACCTGATAGGCCTTGACCGTATCGAGCTGGTTTTGACACTGGGTACAGTGGGCCGGGGTACCAAAAATCAGGATGAAAGGTGTTTTGCTGGCCACCAACTCCGGGATGGTGTGATCGTGTAACGACATGTCCGGGTTGTAGGAAGTGCAGTACTTGGCCAGCGTCTCGCCGCTTGCCGGGGTGCCGTTCTCCACCAGCGGCACCGGCTTGCCCACATGGGTCGCACCAGGAACAACGGCCTCGCAACCGACCAGCGCCAGCCCCAATACCGTAGCGGTCAATATCAGCCGCAACGGGCCTGATGGTCTGTGTGTCATGTTGTTATGCATACGCCTTGTCCGACCGCCCGAAGTAGAGTAAATGCCAGTATATCCCGCCTAGCCTCGCCGCGCAGCGGCGGTTTTGTAGATGTTGTAGGCAAACACCCCGTTGGCCGCCAGCACCAGGAAGCCGCCCATGCCGACCATGCCCATCCACGGGGCCTTGGCCTTGGCAATCAACTCCGGGGTGCCGTCCCAAAAGAGACTGCCCCCCAGATAACCGGCCACAAAGAAACCGATCACCATCAGACAGAGCCCAAAGTTGTGGCTCCAGAAATGGATCTTCAACAGTCGTTCGCTGTAGACGTCCTGCTTCAACACCTTGGGAATGATGTAATAACTGGCCCCGAAAATGGCCATCTCCACCCACCCCAACAGGTTGATGTGACCGTGGGCCAGAATGATAAAGCGCGCCGCAGGGGCCTCTAAAAAGTGGCGAATCACCGGAATGCCGCTCTGAATTGCCCCCCAGGAAAAGCCGATCAGGGCGTAGGCGATGCAGGCGTAAAAAAAGCGCAGGATGTAACGTTCAACAACGGTTAGCGGTTCCACGGATACAACTCTCTCGTCTCGTTAAGGCTATTTATAGGGGTTGTTGGGGCCGTGGGAGTCGAGCTTGGCGTCCCAGCAGACCCGGATCCCAAAAAAGTCGGCGGCGTAGTCGGGCCGGGTGGCGTTTCGGGTGGTTAATTGAGAGGACCAGGGGTCGCACTTCCAGCAGCCGCCCCGTGCCACCACATAATAACTGTCCTGATCCGGATCGATACTGACATTGCCCTGATCGTCTACCACATAGGTGGCATAGTTGGAGGCGTCGTCTTCGTTACCCGGATAGGGCCCGTAGTGGGAGCTGGTCCACTCATAGACATTGCCCATCATGTCTTCCACCCCGTAGGGGCTGGCGCTGGCCGGAAACGCCCCCACCGGGGTGAGCGCGTTTTGCAGGTAGTCGATGTTGGCCTTCTCCGGGGCGTAATCGTTGCCGTAGGGGTAGATCCGGTCGTCCTGATCGCCACGGGCGGCCTTCTCCCACTCCACCTCGCTGCACAGTCGACCGCCACGCCACTCGGCGTAGGCCGCCGCCTGAATCTGGTTAACATAGGTCACCGGTAGACGGCCCTGCCCCTCGGGGAAAGTGGTCTTGCCGCGCCAGTGGGGCGGCGGAATGTAACCCACATCCTCCACAAACCCCTGATACTGGGCATTGGTCACCTCGTAGCGACCAATATAGAACGGCGGCACGTCTACCTGCTGGGCCGGGGTGGAGTCGGAGTTGACCGAATCGTCCCCCGGATCACGCCCCAGTGTAAACGGCCCACCGGGGATGAGGATGGCCTCTTCCGGGTCCAGATCGGCCGCCGGCACCAACGACGCCAACTGGGCCTGATGGTCCTGCGCCGCCAGGGTCTGGGCGATCAACTTGTTTTTTTCGTGGGTGGCCAGCATCACCGTGTGGGCAATGCCAAACGACAACACAATGGTAAAAAAGGTCACCACCAGCGCGGTCCACGGCAGGGCTGGCAGGTTCAGCAGGTCGCGTTCGACCGCATAGGGGTCGCTGTCCGGGCCGTCCGCTTCCGGGCGGCCAGTAAAATCATCAATCAGCGGCACGGGCTAACCGGGGCGTTTGGCGACAGTTAAATAGACGTTGGCAATAAAGATCCAGTGGCCGATGCCCATGATGGTAGCCGGTATCACAAACCCCAGCGCGTGCCACGGTTGCAGCGCCTCCTTGGCCTCAAAAAAACCGATCCCTTCACGCAGCATCATCTGCCCCTCGATCAACCCCAGTGTCACCATCGACAGGTACCAGGCGCTCACCCCAATGGCCATGCCCCACAGAGACAGGCGCGCCAGACGCATGGAGTAAAGCGGTCGCCCCAGCGCCCGTGGCAGGATGTAATAACAGACCGCGATGGCGATCATCACCACCCCGCCCACCAGATTCACATGGGCGTGGGCCAGCGGGTCGATCATGTGACCGGCCCCACCGGTGGACATGATCCAGCGGCGCACATCGGGCATCACCTGAATGACGCCCTGCATGGTACCCACCAAAAAAAAGGTCACCCCCCACACCAGAAACCGCACCACCAGCGAGTCGGCCACCAATGGCCGGGCCTCCGGTGGCACCGGAGGGTCATTCACAGGACGATCTGCCAAGCTCGGTCCACCACTCATGCCCGCGCCTGTGATCCACCCATGCGCTTGCGCGCCAGTTCACCCAACCAGCCACCCATCAGCCCCAGCTCCAGCATAATGACCATAAAAAACAGAAACAGCCCATAACCCAGCACCACATACTCCTGGCTGGGTTGATGAGACAGTTGATAAAACTCGATCGGATGCAGAATCGCCACCGGCAACAGCCCGTACCACTTGCCGTACCTGCCTGCCACCAGACCGGTCACCAGACCGCTGACCGCAGGCACCACCGCCACCACCGCGAACCAGCGCGGGTCGGCAAAGGTCTCGATGCCGTACCACATCTCCACCCGGATTCCCATCAACTCGACCAGAAAATAGTAGACAGTACAGCCCAGCGCGGCCCCGATCACCCCCATCATCGGCGCGAGCGGATGCACCGGCGGACCGGCATCCATCACCGGGGTACGGGGCAGCTCCGAAGCAGGGCTATCGGGTGACGAAGGAGCAGATTCAGTAGGGTCAGTCATCGTAAGGTTCAACGGGTTCCGCTGGCGGGAAGCAGGCCGCTTGTGGTCAGGAATGCTCCCCGGAAGCAGCCTCATCCGGTGCCTGCGCGGTATCGTCCTGACGGGTTTTAAGGCTGCTCAGATAGGCCACCAGGTCGGCCCGTTTATCATCAGGCAAGGCCGCAAACGACGGCATCTGGTAGAACTCCTTGCGGGACGACGGCAGCATTTCCTGTGGGTTGTCGGTAGACAGATAGCGGTCCAGCCAAGCCACGGAACGACGGGAGCCGATCCCGTCCAGCACCCCGCCCTTGTGACCACCCAGATTCCAGATGCGGTGACAGGCCGAGCAGCTCTGCTTGCGGTAGACCAACTCTCCCCGCGCCGCCTGCGGGCTCTCCAACTGATAGGTAGGCATGAGCTTGGGGGGCGCCTTATAGACCACCACCCCAGCGTAGAGCGCTGCCAATGTAATTAACCCGGCCAGCCCCCAGACCGCCTTTTCACCCCGCTTCACGACGGATGTGGAGTTCCGGGGGTCTCTGCAGCGTCAGCCGCTTCAGCCTTTAAGCGAGACTCTCTGGCCGCCGATTTCTGGCGCATGGACAGCTCTTGCTCGTTTTCGTCCAGGTACATGTCATCGTCCAGATTGTCGAACATCTGGTACTTGATGTCCTCGTTAAACTGGTCGTGACGGAACCCCCAACTGATAGCGATCACCACACCCAATAACAGGATAATGGCAGAGATCACCCACACATAGGGAACCCATAGAGTCGGTAATTCAGGCATCAAAGCCCCTTTTTTTCGTACACAGGGTTACCCGAAGGTAAGCAACCCTGTCAGTTGCGCCGCCGCAACAGGAACATTCAAGAAAACGAATATAGGATTATAGGCACAACTGCAGGCCAATCACAATCGCTTTCACAGGAATGTCGTGCCCGCGTAGGCCATCGCCCACCGGGTCGAGGGCCGGATTCGCGTCAGCCGCTGGTCAGCAAGGCCGCGTCAAACCCGGCCGCTTCGACAGTCTGTACCAGCAGGGTCGGGTCGATGGCACCGTGTTGCACGACCGCCTGACCTGGGTCCAGGGTCACCTCGACCGACTCGACTCCGTCCAGCTTGCTCAACACGTCGGTAACGCTGCCAGAGCAGCCGCTACAGGTCATGCCGTCTACTTTTAATGTGGTGGTGGCCATGATGTATTCACTCCTCAAACGGCCTCCATTAATGGAGGCCGTATCCCAAATAGTTTACCCCTGCTGGGCCAGTGCCACCAGTGACGCACCCATCCCGGCAAGCGCCTTCAGGATGATCTGCGCGGCCCGGTCATCACTGCCAGCCTTTTCGGCACGGGCAGCCAGCCCTTTGACCGTCAGCCCCTTGAGTGACGGCAACCAGCCACCCTTGAGGCTGCGGGCCAGCTCCGGCACATACTTGCCGTGCAGACTCAACACCGCCGCACGGGTGATCTTGCCGTCCAGATCGACCCCCAGGGCCAGACCGACCTTGCCGTGATGGTAGGCAAACTCGCCCACGGTGGCAGCCGCCAGCTCTTTTTCGCTGGCCCGGTCCCGCGCCAGATAGTAGGTCACCACCTTGTCATCCAGGCCGACACCCAACTCTTTTTTGGCCCAGTCGATCTGCATGTCGTTGGGGCGCTGCTTGCGCCGCACGATCTTGCTGCCGCTTGGCATCAGCTCTTTCAAGGCCAGCTTGGTGGCCAAAAAGGTTTTTTTATCCCCGGCGTGGCCCTCGTGGGCATGGGCGGCGGGGGCCAGTATCAACGGGCTGGTTAACAGCAACGTCGCCAATAACAGCAGGTAGCTTCGGTTGAGTGTAATCTGCATATCGTGTCTCCTTATATAATGAATCGGGTAGGTTCAGGCGGTGGCGGGGGTCAGCCACATTTCCCACATACAACGCAGGGTTGTGGCCAGTAGCACGACCCCGATACCGGTGCCTGCCAACATATTGAGCAAGGCAAACCCGTCGCTCACAAAACGGACCAGTATCAGCCCGCCAATATCCGCCAACAGGCAAAACGACAGCAGTGCCACGCCAAAGGATTTGAGGCCCTCCCCCCAACCGGTCAGGCAGATCAGCCCCCCCACCGACAGCAGGATCATGGCAAATCCCAACAGGTGTACATGGGACAACTGCGCCAGTTGCTGAGGCGTGATGGACTGGGAGGCGGTGGCCATATCGCCCCCTGCGGCCATGGCGTGATGATCCATACCGGGCATCTCACCCATCGCAGCCATATCAGCCATCGGCTCCGGGTCGTCAAACGAAAACTCCTCTTCTACGAAGCCGGCCTTCTCCATCTGCGCCGCCTCTTCGTGGCTCAAGGTCTGGTCCCGGTAGTGTTCGCCAATGGCCGCCGGGGTGACCCCGACACTCAACTTGGCGTTCAACGCGCCGGACAGATAACCGGCCCCCAATACCAATAGAAACCCGGTAATCAGGACCTTCCAGTGGCTCGGCAGTGCTGCCAATGAAACAGGGTTACTCATCATTTACA
>JALWRU010000081.1 GCA_026994095.1 Nitrospira sp.
AGACAAGCAATATTCATACCGCGCACTCCCGGCGTGTGGGTAGCGGCCAAAGGCCCCTGTTTGTGAGGGGGAGTGCCACACCATCCCCCCCAATCGGTTGATTGAGTGTTCTTATCGGAGCATGCTACAAATAGCCTAAGAAATAGGCATAAAAGCCCGAACAGTCCGGCCCACCTTGTTTGCTAAATCAAGGAGTTATACAAACCCCACAGGCAAACAACGGCTAGCTTAACGGCGGCATGCCCATGGCGTCGTAGGCCATGGACAGGGTCTCTTTGGCGGTGATCCGCGCCTTGTCTGACCCGGTGACAATGATCTGTTGCACCCGCTTCCGATCAGCGGCAATCTGTTGACGCTTGTCGAAAATGGGTGAAAACCGCTCATTCAGGAACCCATTGAGCCGTTTTTTACAGTCGATACAGCCGATGCTGGCGGTCCGGCACCCTTCCGCCACCTCGTTTTGGGTGGCCTCGTCTGAAAACACCTGGTGCAGGTCGTAGACCGGGCAGATCTGTGGATCACCCGGATCGGTTTTGCGTACCCGGTTGGTGTCGGTCACCATGGTGCGTACCTTATCCCAGCGCTGCTCCGGGCTATCGCTCAAAAAGATGGCATTATCGTAGGACTTACTCATCTTGCGACCATCCAGCCCCGGCAGCTTGGGCACCACCGTTACCGGTGAAGCCGGGATGGGAAAGACCTCGCCATATAGATGGTTAAAGCGCCGCGCGATCTCGCGAGTCAGCTCCACATGGGGCTGCTGGTCCTCCCCCACCGGCACCTGATCGGGTCGATAGATGAGGATGTCTGCCGCCTGCAGCACCGGGTAGCCCAAAAAGCCGTAGGTGGCCAGGTCCTTGCCGGTGACATTGGCCTGTTTGTCTTTGTAGGTGGGGTTGCGCTCCAACCACGGCAGCGGCGTGAACATGGAAAACAGCACATGCAGCACCGCATGTTCGGGGATGCGCGACTGCTGAAAGATGGTGCCCTGTTCCGGGTCCAGCCCGCAGGCCAGCCAGTCGATGACCATCTCTTCGGTAAAACCGCTCACCACCGAAGTGTCTTCGTAGTTGGTGGACAGGGCGTGCCAGTCGGCGATAAAAAAGAACGCCTCGGCCTCATTCTGCATGGCCACCCACCGCTCCAGTGCGCCCATATAATTACCCAGATGCAGGCGGCCACTGGGTTGCATGCCAGACAGGATGCGTGTTGTCACAGGCGGGGTTCCTTCCACGGGAGAGTTGGCTCAGGCCGGGCCACACAGGGTGCCACCGGCGCGCCATTATAATTGCCCTTGGTGAAGGGAGCCAACATTTCCCCTTTGTACGGTTGATGCAGTCCCCGCAAACGACCGATACGGCTTGTATATTGACGCCCCCCACCCTACCATCTGCGGTAGAAGGACGGTGCCGGGACGGCACTTCTGACCTCTGGGCGGAGGGCACACCACCTCTTGCAACTGACGTGAAGGATCACGGATGTCCGCTGGCAACCACACCGAACAGGCCGTCGCCTGCTCCTTGGCCGGTGCCATGCCTCAGCCGGGTGGTACCCGCTAGATGTCCAGTCGTTCCCTGCTGTTTCTGACCCACCGCATGCCCGCCCCGCCGGACAAGGGTGACAAGATTCGCAACCACCACGTATTGACCGCGCTGGCCGACTATTTTGACATCCATCTGGTGACCTTTACCGCGCCGGACGAGACCGTGCCCGACTCCCTGCGCAACCTGTGTGCCTCCATCACCTGCCTGCCGCTGAAACCGCACCGCCTGCGCGCCCTGCTGGCGGCGCTGGTACGTGGCTGCTCGGTGACCGAAGCGGTCTACGCCCAGCACCGTTACCGCACCGCCATTGCCACCGTGGCCGAGGCCGCCGATGTGAGCATCTGCTGGGCCGGCAGCTCCGCCGTAGCGGCCTATCTGTGGGACCTGCCCGGCCGCAAGTTTGTCGACTTTATGGATGTGGACTCGGACAAGTGGCACCAGTACGCCCACCGCTCCCGCTGGCCCTGGCTACGCTGGTTGTACCACCGGGAGGCCCGTCGGGT
>JALWRU010000082.1 GCA_026994095.1 Nitrospira sp.
GCGGCGCTGGATACCATCAAGTCGCAACTGGCGATCTTTAAAAAGGCCCAGCAGGAAGTTGAGCAGATCAGTGGTACGCTGGCCAACCTGCCCGCCAACCAACTACTACTGACCCAGGCGGCACCACTGGCAGACAAGATGATCGCCGCCATTACCCGGATGATCGATCTGGAAAGGCAACAGCCCGCGACCGAAGCACGCAAGCAGCTACTGGGAGATATGGCCGATGTACGCGGCGCTACCGGCATGGCGTTGGCTAACATTCGCGCCTATCTATTGACCGGCGACCCGCCCTTTCAACAACAGTTTGACCACTACTGGCGCAAGAACGACACCAGTTTCAACCGGTTGAGCAAGCAGGCCAACCTGTTTACCGCCGACCAGAAGACTGCATTTGCAAGCCTGTTGTCGGCGCGCACCCAGTTTGTGCCGCTGCCGCAACAGATGTTTGAGATTCGCAGCAGCAAGCAGTGGAATCAGGCCAATTATCTGCTGGCAACCCAGGCCGCCCCGGCTGCCCAGCAGATTGATAAGGTATTGGCACCGCTAATGACGTCCCAGTTGCAGCAGGCGGCAGACGACAGCGCCCGCGCCCATCGGGCCAGCAAGATTATGGCCATCACCCTGCTGGCGGCCACCCTGCTCACCCTGCTGCTGGCAGGCTGGGTCGGTTATCTGTTGACCGACGATATCAAGCGGCGGCTGGACAGTGTCCATGAGAGCATCTCGGTGATGGCTGAAAGCACCAGCGAGATCACGACCGGCAACACCGACCTGGCCTACCGCACCGAGCAACAGGCAGCAGCACTCCAGCAGACCGCCGCCTCCATGGAGCAGATTACCGCCACCGTCAAACAGACCGCCGAGAATGCCAAAAATGCCAACGATCTGGCGCGGGAAGCCTCCGAGGGGGCCATGCGTGGCAGTCAGGCACTGGGAGATACGGTGGCCGCCATGTCAGAAATCACACAGGCCTCTGCCGAGATTTCGGAGATCATCAACGTCATTGAGAACATCGCCTTCCAGACCAATCTGCTGGCCCTGAACGCCGCTGTTGAGGCCGCCCGTGCGGGTGATGCCGGGTCGGGTTTTGCGGTGGTGGCCGAAGAGGTGCGCAGTCTGGCCCAGCGCACGGCTGACTCGGCCACCGAGATCAAGGCGCTGATTCAGGAGTCAGAGATCAAGGTGGATGTGGGCAACGACATGGTGGTCCGCACCGGTGAGGCGTTAAGCCAGATGGTGGCCCATGTGGACAACGTGGCTGAACTGGTCGAGGGCATCTCCATCGCCGCGCAGGAGCAGGCTCAGGGAGTTCACGAGGTCAATATCGCCATCAGCCATATGGATGAAGTAACCCAGCAGAACGCCTCTCTGGTGCAGGAAGTCTCCAGCACCTCCGGGGTGATGTCGAAAGAGGCCCTGTCGCTGGCCGAGGCCATGGACGAGCTACAACACGGCACGCCTCAACTCGACGAGGTTTAACCCGATTAGCCCACCAGATCGCAGACCGCATCGACAACCTGCTGCGGGTCCATCTGGCTGCTGTCGATCAAGACGGCGTCTGCAGCCTGTTTGAGCGGCGCGATGGTACGGCTTTTATCGGCCTCGTCACGGCGCTCGATCTGCGCCTGAAGAATCGCCAGCTCCGGCACCGGCTCCCCCTTTTCGGCCAACTCGCCCTGACGGCGCACCGCCCGCACCGCCGAGTCCGCATCCAGATAGACCTTCACGTCGGCGTTGGGCAGCACCACCGTGCCGATGTCGCGCCCGTCCAGCACCACCCCGCCCCTGGCCCCCATCTGTTGCTGCAAATTGAGCAGCCGCGCCCGCACCCACGGCACCGCCGACACCAGTGAGGCCAGCGTGGCCAGCCGTTGGGTACGCAGCAGATCGGTCACATCAACCCCGTCCAGAATCACCCGACCGTGGCCGTTGGCATCCTGCTGCAAGGTCAACGACAGGGTTTCACACAGCCGCTCCAGCGCATTGTCGTCATCCGGGTCGATGCCCTCCCGGTCGACCTTCAGCGCCACCGCCCGGTAGAGCGCGCCGGTATCCAGATAGAGCAGACCCAGCCGTGCAGCCACGGCGCGGGCGACCGTGCTTTTGCCCGCCCCGGAAGGGCCGTCGATGGCGATCACTGGCGCGCTGACCGGAGGGGTAGAAGAGTCTGTGGAGGCCGGTGAATTCATGAATCGCTCAAAACAGGGGCGGCAAAAACAGCGATTATAGCGGCTATCCAGAGAGCAGACCAACGGTAGACAAGCCCGGTCGCCACCATCCTGCAGCCAGATCACAACCGGCAGATGCACAAAACGAATGGGGTAGACGGATGCCATCGCCCCCCCGGCTGGGGTACAGTAGACCACGCTCAACCGGGGCAGCCTGCCCCCACCTGAAAGGCCCGCCGTGGAAGCGCTCTGGACCCAAACCCTGACCTGGCTGCAAAGCCAGCTCTTGAATACCAACACAGCGGTACAGGCGTTGTGGATCGTGACGGCGCTGGCGATCGGTTTTGTGGGGGCCATCCGGCCCCGCAACCGGCTGATTCGCTGGCGCGACGGGCTGCCCGCACGGGCCTGGGTCCGCCCGCCGGTATCGGCCCTGTGTGATGCCATGTCGCCAGCGCTGGCGCTGGTGGTGTTGTGGCTCTATCCGTTCTTTGGTGACTACTTTGGTTACGGCCAGCGGCTGGTGCAGGCGGCGGTCAGTCTGGCGATTGCGTGGATTGCCATCCGCGCCGGGGCCGCCCTGATCCGCGACCGCAATCTCGCGCGGGCGGTGGCCATCATTGCATGGACACTGGCGGCACTGCATATTACCGGGCTGACCACGCCGTTGATTGGCGGGCTGGATGCGCTGGCCATCAATGTGGGTGAGTCGCGCATTTCGGTCTGGACGGCGCTCACCACCACCCTGGCGCTGGTGGTGTTCCTGTGGCTGGCGGTGGCATTGGCCGGGCTGGCAGAACGGCAGTTGCAGCATGTGAGCATGTTGCCCTCCAGCCTGCGGGTGCTGCTGGGCAAACTGGTACGTATCGTACTGCTGTCGCTGGCCTTTTTGATGGGCCTGAACACGGTCGGGGTCGACCTGTCGGCGCTGGCGGTGTTTGGCGGTGCGGTCGGTGTCGGTATCGGTTTTGGCCTGCAAAAGGTCATCGGTAACTTTATCAGCGGCATTATTCTGCTGGCCGACCGCAGCATCAAACCGGGCGACGTGATCGCCGTGGGCGACAGCTACGGCTGGGTCAAGCACTTGAATACCCGTCATGTGTCGGTGGTCACCAGAGACGGCAAAGAGCACCTGATACCCAACGAGCTGTTAATCACTGAAACGGTAGAGAACTGGTCCTACTCCGATAACAACATCCGCCTGCGGCTGCCGGTGGGCATCTCGTATAACGCCGACCCGCGTGAGGCCATTGGCTTGATGAACGAGGCCGCCGGCGAGTGTCAACGGGTGCTTGAAAACCCCGCCCCGGTGACCCTGCTGACCGGCTTTGGCGATAATTCGGTCGATCTGGAGTTGCGCTTCTGGATCTCCGACCCGGCTGCCGGGGTCAGCAACGTCAAGAGCCAGGTCCTTTTGGGCATCTGGGACAAACTCAAACAGGCCGATATTGAAATCCCCTTCCCCCAGCGGGATGTGCATGTGCGCTCCATGCCTGAACCTGCGCCTCCTGAGGCCACTGCTGAAAGCAGTTGACCAAACGGCCAACTGGCGCAACCGGTTGCCCATGTGCTATGTTTGAAGCAGTCGTAAAATTTGTGTCTGTCTCGGGGGGGATCGTGATGAGTAACTCGCTAAAAAATGCGTGGGGCGGGATGTTGCCGATTGTCGGTGCCCTGTCACTGGCGTTGCTGTTGGCAGCCTGTGGAGGCGGCGGGGGCGGAGACTCGATCCTCGTGCCCACCGACGACTTCGATGGTGACGGCCTCACCAACGGTGATGAAACCACCCTCTACTTTACCTCTCCGCGGATTGCCGACACCGACGGCGACGGCTTTGACGACTTTGATGAGGTCATTACCAAGGGGTTTAATGCCGGGGCCAATCCCTACCGCTTCAACCCGCTGATCGCCGACCTGCCCAAACTGGAAGTTGAGGTTCAGCAGACCCCGGTGATTGGCTACAAGATCACCAGCGGTAGTGCTCAGACCGCCGACATCGCCACCACCCGTGGCACCCTCACCAGTACCTCCCGCTCCACCAGTCTTGGCGGCAGTGTCACGGTGGGGGTCGAGGCCTCCACCAGCGCCAGCGCCAGTGTGGGTCTCACCGGACCGTCGGCATCGGTGGAGCAGTCGGTGACCGTATCGGCCTCGTCCACCATCAGTTATGACAGCACCACCACCACCGAAAACCAGTCCACCTGGAACCAGATGCGCTCTAGCGGGGTGGAGAACTCCACCTCCAAAACCGGTGGATACATGCGGGTCAATCTGGTGATTCGGAACACCGGTAATATCGCCTTTACGATTCAAAGCCTGAAACTTTCTTCCACCACCAGCGGTCGTAACGAACCGTTTGGCGCCCTGGCCAATCTGGAGTTTATGGGCACAACCTCGCCCTTTCCGGTCAGCCTCTCCAGCGCCCAGTCCGGCAACAATACCTCCGGCCCGGTGGTGTTCTCCCACGAAGCGCTGGACCTGACTACGGTGCGCACCCTGCTCAACGAGTCGCGCTCGATTTCGGTGCGACCCAACCTGTTTGAACTGACCGACGGCAGTGGCAATCCGGTGGCCTTTCAGCGGGACGACGTGGACTCCCGCACCGCCAAGGTGTTGATCGACTTTGGCGGTAACGGTCCCTCCGAACTGCATCAGGTCTCCACCAACAACGTGCCCGGCACCTTTGGCCACACCCTGGCAGAACTGCTGAATGCCCCCTTTCTGAGTGTACCCCACACCACCACCGCCGCCGGTCTTGCCACGGTCCGTACCATTGGTGCGGCACCGGGACGGTGGGTCATCAACCGGGTGCGCGACAACGGCACATCGAAAGACCAGACCCTGTTCGACCCGGATGTGGCCGCCTATTCACTGGCCAGTATCAACGTGCTGGCCGGGGACGAGATCAGTCTGGTCTACCTGGAAGACCCGGACGGCGACGGCCTTGGCTATCGCGAAGAGATCCTCAACGGTACCGATCCGGCGGTGGCCGATACCGACGGCGACGGCCTCTCTGATTTTGAAGAAGTCCGCACCAGTTGGACGGTCAATGCGATCAACGCCATTGACCCTAACCGTTACCCGACGGAGGTCTATTCTTCACCGGTCGACAGCGACTACGACGGTGACAATGTGCCGGACAACCTTGAGCGACAAAAAGGGCTCGACCCCTTCAACGACGACACCGACGGCGACACGGTCAAGGACGATGTCGATCCGGTGCTCGACGGTGCCTCGCCCATTGCGGTAACCCTGAATCTGGTGGTACGGGACGGCCTCAAGGCCACCTTGAGTGGCGCCCTGACCGCGATCTTCCCACGGGTGGTCGCCAGCGCCACCATCGACTGGGGTGACGGCTCCACCCCGGAGATGTTCACCACCGCCCCCGGTGGCAACCCCTCCATTGAGATCAACCCGGAAATCACCCACACCTATGCTGCGGCAGGTGCCTACACCGTCACCGTAAACGCCGCCAACGACGCGACCACACCCGACACGGTGATGCAGACCTCCACGGTGCGCTTTACCCAGCCGAGCCGCATTACCGGCGCGTTGTCTTATAACGTGGGCTGGCGAACACGCAAGCATATCCGCGAAGTGGTCGATATCAATGGCGACGGCTTCGACGACATCGTCGGCTTTGCCAACGTCGGTGTGCATGTGGCCCTGGGCTCCGCCAGCGGCTTTGCTGGCACTGACGCCGCTTCCGCCTTTACCCAGTGGTCCTCCGACTGGGGTACCAATGGGGGCTATCCAAGTGTTGACTACACCCGTCTGTTGGTGGACATCGACGGTGATGGCGATCTGGATATTGTCGGGGTCAACAGTTCAGGACAGATCCACTATGCGGTCAACAACAGCACCGGTGCCGGGACCGACGACTTCGGCCCCAAGGTGCTGGTGGGGACCGTCAGCTACCTGACCAAGAACTCGCTGTTCGTGGTCGATGTGGACAACAACGCCCTGCTGGATATCGTCCATATCGGCAGTGGGAGCAGCATCCAGGTGTTCCGGCAAAATACCAGCCTCACTTTCGGGGCCAGTCCGGCACTCACCGCCCACGCATGGCCGTCGGTCCCTTCGGGCAATGCAGCCTACCCGGACCGGACGTTTTACCCCATTGAGGCGGCCGATCTGGACGGCGACAACTGTGCTGATCTGATGCTGTTTGGCTACAGTGCCACCTACACCCGGCGGTCCCTGTGCAACGGCAGTTATGCCGCTGGCTGGACCCAGTTGACGACCGCCTATGACTATAGCAGTGGGTGGCGGGTCGGCACACACAAACGCTTCGTGACCGACATCAATAACGATGGCAAACCGGACATTATCGCCTTCTCCAGCAGCAATGTAACAGCCAAGCTCAATACCTCTACCGTCGGTACGATCGGGTTCTCCCCCGTCGCCCAGTGGAGTTCACAATGGGGCTCCAGCAGCGGTTGGAAGGACAACTTTAATACCGTCGTCTTCATCGGCGCCTTCCCCCAGATAAAGACAACACGCGGTATCTACCCGCGCTATATGACAGACGTAGACGGCGACGGCTATCAAGACATCGTCGGGTTTGGGATCAATGGCCTGGCGGTGAGCCTCAACCAGTTGGGCTCTAAAGGGCTAACATCCTTTGCGCCCTCCCAGTTCTGGCTGCCCACATTCAACGTGAGCACCACCGACTGGTTCCAGGACAGTACCCTTGATCGGGAGTACTTCCCCCGCACGGTGGGCGACTTGAACGGCGACGGCAAGGCCGACTTCATCGGCTTTGACAGGACCGGCACCGTGTTCCAGAATGGTCTGGAGGCCACGCCCTTCCAGTAGGGGCAACCATCAGTCCATATCCTCAGGCGGCGGCGATGTTGCCCGGTCAATCCGGGCAGGTCGTCGCCGCCTATTGGTTTGTGGAGGCGCTGTTGCGTGTCTGTCAGGCCCGCGTATCGCGGCATGACCGGTCACCTGAACCATCCGGTTATTCACTGTATTGCCGGGAGCGCTGTTCGCAATAGACCGGCCCGTAGGTAGGCGTAACCGGCTATCCACACCATCGCCTACTGTTTGGCCGGGTCGCTTTCGGTAATGGGCAGGTCCGGCCGCATGTCGTGGCCGGTGACCAGATCCACCGCCTGATCTGCGGCGTCATCAAACGGCTGCAATACCAGATCAACCCCGGCGTTGGTCAGGTCGGTCTGATCGTCCCGATGGCGGGCAAAAGCGGCCACCTTGCCACCGTAACCGAAGCTCCGCAGGTGCTGCACCAACTGGAGGTTTAAGAGGGTGTCGGGGATGCAACAGATCACCCACTCGGTCTGCACCAGCGGCAGGGTGCGTAGCAGGTCCTTGTCAGCCACATCACCAAAACGTGCCGGAATACCTAACAGACGGCTGTGGTGAACGATCTCCGGGTCAAAATCGACCCCCAGCACCGCCTTGTCCTGCCGCATAAAGCCCAGCGCCATGCGTCCACCAAAACGGCCCAGCCCCAGCAAAATCAACGACGGCGGGCCGGATTTGGGGTCCCGGTCGTTGTCTTCGTCCATCTCACGGGTAGGTCCATCGGGCTGAAAACGGGCAAACAGCGGCCCCACCGTCTGGCTGACCGGCTTCAAAAAACGGATCACATAACTGCTGATGGTAATGGTCACCAGGGCCACCAGCGTCATCATGCTCACCGCCGCTTCGTCCAGATGGCCCACGCTCAACCCCATGGCCGCTAAAATCAACGAAAACTCGCTGATCTGCCCCAAGGTCAGGCTGGTGAGGGTGGCGGTCCGCACCGAGTAGCGCGCCCGCAACAACAGCGCCCCGGTCAAGAGCGGTTTGAGCAGCAGCGCAAAGGCCGACAGCACCAGCGTCGGCAGCCAGATCTCACCTAAATAGGCCGGGTTGATATGGGCTCCCAGATCGACAAAGAAAAACAGCAGCAAGAAGTCGCGCAGGGCCGTTAAACGGGCACCGATGGCGTCGTGAAACGGCGACGATGCCAACGACACCCCGGCCACAAACGCCCCCACCTCATGGCTGAAACCGAGCACATGACTGATCGACGCCAACGACACCGCCCAGGCGGTCGCTGCCAGCATCAACAGCTCTTGCGAGTGGGCCAGATGGCGCACCAGCGTGGGC
>JALWRU010000083.1 GCA_026994095.1 Nitrospira sp.
GCACCACCGCAGAGCGATATCTGGCCCGCGCCCAGGGTGACCGCAAATTGGGAGAGCGCACCGCCCTGTTTGTGCGAGTGCAGTGGGAGAGCGACCGCTTTGGCGGCTTTGAGCAGCGCCTGTCCGAAACCCTGGGTCTGGCCCACAACCTGATCCAGAACGACCGCATGACCCTGACCGCCGACGCCGGTGCCGGTGCGCGCCACAGTAAAACCAAGGATGTGAATGATCCCAATGTGGATGAATTTTTGTTCACCCTGGGTGGTCACGGAGCCTACAAGTTCACCGAGTTGTCTTCGTTAAGTGAAGACCTGACCTTTGAGATTGGTGAAGAGTCCACCACCTCCAAATCGGTGACCGCGTTGAAGACCCGCATCTCTACCCGCTTCAACACCACCCTGTCCTACACCTGGAAGAACCTGTCCGACGTTCCGGCGGGGGTCAACAACCATACCGATACCCTCACCGCCCTGACCGTCGGCTGGGACTACTAGGGCTTCGTAACGACGCCGGGCCGGTATGACAGGGGATAGCCCCGTCATACCGGCCCCGGATTGTGATCAAGCGTCTGGCTGAGTGAACCGGCCCAGCACCACCGCCTGTTCGGCCCCGGTGACCTGCGGCAGGTTGCCCGGCTCTTGCCACACATAGCGACAGGCCAGTTCTGCAAACGCCACCGCTTCCAGCGCTGTGGCGGCAACCCCCACTTCATCCACATCACCCACGCGGGTATCCGGCAGCGCCTGCGCCAGCATGGTACACAAGGTCGGATTGAGCGCCCCGCCACCGCACAGCAGCAACTCCTCGGCACCACCCAGGCGAATCAAGCTGTCGGCCACGGTGCGGGCGGTCAGCGCGGTCAGCGTGGCCACCAGATCGTCGGGTGCCACCGACAGGGCCTCCGCTTGCGCCACGACCTGCGCCAGATAGCGCTCACCAAACTGCTCGCGCCCGGTGGATTTGGGAAAATCCCGCGCAAAATAAGGGTGGGCCAACAGGTACGTCAGTAACGACTCATGGACCGTACCGCGCGCCGCCATCCGGCCATCCCGGTCCATCCATTCGTCCCCGCCGGTCAGGTGTGATACCAGTCCGTCGATGACCATGTTGGCCGGGCCGCTGTCAAACGCCCTCACCGTCGTCAGGTCCCCCCCGGCGGGCAGATGGGTCAGGTTGGCAATGCCCCCCAGATTGACCACTGCGCGGGTGACCTGAGGGTCGCTCATCAAGACATGATGCAGCAGCGGGGTCAGCGGCGCACCCTCCCCGCCTGCGGCCAGATCGGCACTTCTAAAATCGTTCACCACCGGGGTGTGGGTGATGCGGGCCAGCACGGTTGCACTGCCCAGCTGAATCGTCACTGGTGGATGCTGGCGCGGAGCGTGCCACACGGTCTGACCGTGGCAACCGATCAACTGGGGTTTATCGCCATCTACCACTTGGCATAGCCTAGCGACCGCCTCTCCGTAGACCTCTGCCAGTTGATGATCCAGCGTGTCATTGTGGGAGCTGTTGCCGCCCGCCTGTGCGACTTGCAGTATCTGCGCACGCAGGGGCTGTGAAAACGGCAGATGGATATGGCTACGCAGGGTCAGCCGCCGGGGGGATCGGGTCACCGTCACCCAGACCGCGTCCACCCCGTCGGCAGAGGTGCCGGACATCAACCCCACCGCCTCGATCTGTGCCCCGTCCGCCAGCGCCGTCACGGCAAGCGGTGATCCAGTCGAAAAATCAAGCGGGTATTGTCTTCATCAATGTGATAACTATTGGTGACCGACAGGCCCACCAGATCGTCGCTCAAGCGCAGTCGGTACAGGTCCCACCACAGCTTTCCACGGACCGGATCGTACATGAGATCGCGGCTGAAATCGGCCCCGCTCACCCGTACCCGCAGGTCGTTTTTTACCCGCAGCGACAACTGAAAAGGCAGCAGCCCGTCGTAGGCAGAAGAGTCGCCTTGCGACTCTTCTGCAGTAGGCGAGTAGTCTCCGCTGAGGGACTGGGTCGTCAGGTTAAAGCCGTGCTGCTGAAAGCGCTTCAACGGTGCGTAATCGACCAAAGAGACCCATTCATTCAGTTGCTGAGACGCCAGTTTTCGAGAAATATTAAAGGCCCTGTCACGCCCTTGAGCGTCGGAAAGTGCCTCTTGGTCTAGCAACGGATTGCTGACCGCCAGCGCCTCACCATGCAACTCAGCGCGGGGCTGAATCCGGGTGCGCAACAGGTCGGCATCCATGGCGGCGGCCAGGACTGCACTACCCACCGTCATAAAAACCGCCACAAGTATGGCCTGACCGACAACGGTTGCACGTGGGGTAGTCATCATCCGGATCAGGCAGTGGACAAGGCCGAATGCCCTTCCGGGTTGCGCATCTGCTCCAGATAGACACTCAGCAACCGGTAAAAGGCCGCACGTCGCCCCTCCCGCAAGGGGAACTGCATCTCATAGGTATCGTTGCGGTAGGTCACCACCAGCAGGTGCTCTTCGCTACCGTCCGGATTGGTCTTGTGCAGGGCGTTGCAAGCCCCAAGCTGGGTCAACGGAATGTCGACCGACTGTTTACCGAGCAACACCAGCCGTCGATTACCGACGATGACCCCGGTCGGTTTGAATCGACCGGTCTTGCCACCAGTGGAGCGCCGCACGCGGGCCCCTTTTTTGACCATGCCGCCAGCGGCACAGAAATACAGCACCCGCCCATCCAGGGTGCGGTACTGCTCAAACTTGATGGCCTCGGTCTCACGGGCGGAGGCGTGCATGTTCAGTCGTTTTAATCCGGCCTCAAAGGCCAACTCTGCCACCCGCGCCCACTCGTGCAGGGGCAACCCGCAGTAGGCACAGGCCTTGTGGGTCGGCTCCTGCCCCGCACCACAGCGACCACAGGAAACCTGTAACGGGGTGCTGCATTTGCGGCAGTGCTGCGCGTCCGCCTGATTCTTGGCCGAGCAGGCCAGACAGACCCGCTCGGCAGGGGCCGCCTGTGAAGGGGGGAGCGCCGCCCGCGAGATAAACCCGTTGCTGCCATTGCTTTTGCCTGTGTCACTGTCAGTGGGGGGCGCTTGCGGCGCGGGCGGGACAACCGGGGCATCGACGACCCGATCGATCACCT
Organism: Nitrospira sp.; assembly: GCA_026994095.1. Lineage (GTDB taxonomy): Bacteria > Nitrospirota > JACRHL01 > JACRHL01 > JACRHL01 > JALWRU01. The sequence continues at coordinate 3,111 of JALWRU010000083.1, forward strand.
GTCCCGGTGTACTCACATCCAGCCCGACTGCTGCCAGCGCCGCCACGTCATCATCCTGGGCAGGCGGGGGAATTTCCAGGGCGGGCGGCACGGCTTGCGGAGCCGGCGTCTCCTCGGCGGGGGCTGCTTCTGGCGCGGATGCGGGCATAAAGTCGTTGGGGATCGGATCGATAAACAGCGTCGGAGCCGGACCCTCTGCGGGCGGCGTACTATTGGCTGCCGTGGGCACCGCCAGACCATCGGGATAGGGCATCGGCGGGGTAGACAGGGCGGGTGCCGGTGGCATGGCCGCAGGTGGCGCGGGCGGCATGACCGGCGCAAGCGGTGCAGGCGTCGGCAGATCCGCAGGCCGTTCAGTCGCGCGATAACCGGTGGGGGCCGCTGGAGACGCTGGCGTATCGCCCGCTTCATCCTCAAGAAAATTAAAGTAGTGGTAGGCCCCGCCAGAGTGGTCCATATCGGCGCAGGCCTGACTCACCTCGGCAAAATCCACCTGACGGGCACGGCTGCTGTGGCCCACCACCAGCGCCAGATCGGCCACCGCGCAGATGATTCGGGGGCACCCCTTGGAGTAGCGGTAGATACCCTCGGTGGCGGTCTGGGTGAAGATGGGGTATTCGGCCCCGCACACCTGCAAGCGGTGGTGAATCAGACCGCTGGTATCGGCCTGATGCAGGTCTTTTAAGAAAAACCGCACCGGCAGCCGTTGCCAGAACTCCGGGATGGCCCGCACCGCAGGCTCCAGCGCCGACTGGCCAGAGAGGATAAAACTGAGCAGAAATGCGCCGGAGGAGCAAAAATTGAGCAGGATACGAAACTCCTGCAACAGGTCGGGCCGATCGGACAGCATCTGCCCTTCATCGACGATCACCAGACTGTGCACACCCCGTTCGTGGTTCTTCTGCAACAGTTCCCTGAGGGAGTTCAGGTCGGCCACCTTGTTGTCGCCGTGTACGTTTTCGACCCCCAGTTGACGGGCGATTTCACCCACCATCTGCTCCGGCGTCATGGTGGGATAATCGAGAAACGCCACCCGCAGTTCACCGGGCAGTTCTTCACTCAATTCCTCCACCAGTAACCGCAGGGTGGTGGTTTTGCCGTTGCCGGCGTTCTCAGAGATCAGCAGCGAGCCACCCTTGCCAGAGTGGATGGCGTACTTGAGCCGCATCAGGCACTCCCGGTGCTGATCGCTCAAATAGAACATGCGTGGATTGGGGGCCAGCGAGAAGGGTGGTTCCTTCAGCCCCCAGTATTCCAGATATGCCGGTAGCATCCTGCCTCCCAGGCCTCCATCATGCAGGCCGATCCGGTGTCAAAAACCGGGCGGGGTGACCCGTCCGATCTCTTTACACTAGCAGACCTGCTACCTTCCCGGCTAATTTGCGTGCATTAACGGGCACCACTGGCCGCCGTTTGATACCGCACCGTCAGTACCATTTCGGTTGTTTCACGCCGAACCATCAACTGTCCGGTGGTGCCGGGAGTGGCCAGCGACAGGGCCACCTTCAGGTCCAGGAACTCTGGCAGCGGGCGGCCATCCAGCGACAACAACAGGTCGCCCGCCTTCACACCGGCTTCATCGGCGGGCGAACCGTCGCGCACCGCCTTGATCCACAGACCGTTTGGCTGCGGGTCCAACTGCACTCCCAGGGTGATGTTCTGACCCTCCAGGTCGGCATACTCCACCGGCCAGGAAAAATCGGCCAGCAACAATGGAAAGTCAGGCACCTCCACATCCATGGTCAAATCGTCGCGCCCTTCCGGCAGGGTCACGGCATGGGGAATCACCGTAGCGTAGGAGACCGGCAGGCGGGCAAACAGCTTGCGGGGGATCCCAAACCCGTGTTGTAGATGCCCGGACCCGGCCAGCACCAGCACCTGCGCGCCGTCGTCCTGCTGCAACGCGTCGATGACCACCTGCGCCATGGACTCTTCCCACAGGGTCTGCACCTGCAGGTAACGATCACCCATCCCACCACCGTGACCACCCAGAACGGCGCGCATATAGGCCGCCTGATAGCGATCTACGGTCACCCCCTCCGTGGCCAGCCCCTCACCGGAGGAGACCGCCTTCACCTGCTCCCGATTGGCGTTTAGCGCCAGTAGCGGAATGTGGTGATCACGTACAAATATCAGGATGTCCCGGTAGTAATCAAAGTCGCCGCTCCAGTTTTCGTACCAGGTACGTAAAAACTCGTCTTCCGGCAACAGGCCTGCGACCCATTCGTCCAGTACCGGCTGGGCCGACTGTTGAAACATTTCCATGCCCACCATCAGCCGTTTGGCACCCGTGCGTTTGGCCCGTTGGGCCAGGGATTCCAATACCTGTAACTGGGCCTTGTGCTCTTCCAGATTGGTATGCATCTCACCCACATAGACCACCCGCTGGTCGGCCAGCACATCCATCATCTGGGCAAACGACACCTCCCGACCGGTAGGCACATGCACGATCTGGCCTGCCTCAAGTTTGTTCAGATCCCGATAGGGCGACGCGGCATCCACCAGTTGCCAGTCGATCGCCACCGGTGCCGCAGCAACCTCTTCCGCCACTTCGGTGGGCGGCGTTGCACCGTGCACAGGCGGGTGGCCCTTGGGCACGCCAGACGCGCAGGCAGTGAGCAACAACAGTGCCAGCGCAGGGTACCAAACAGCGGACAGACGGGCGCGATTCACAGTGAACTCCTTTTCACTCGGGGCACGCAGTGCCAGCCAGACAGTAGATATCTGGCCGATAGCTGCACGTTATCAGCAGGTTAGTATAGATGGTATTCCCGCGACGGGCGCAGTAGATGGTTCAGGTCGATGTCGGTGCGCAGCAGTTGCAGTTCGTAGCCGCGCACGTCAATCTGCAACGCCGCGATCCGCGCCAGCAAGGTGCTGTGCCGTTGATCGCCCAGCAGTACCGCCGAGAACAGCCTGCCGTCCTTGAACACCAGCCGTCGGTAACCCTCCGCGCTGGGGGCCGAAGTGACCTCCGCATCCCCTGCTGCCTGCGCCCGCCCGATCAATGCCAGCGGCAGGTCGTAGACCAGACCGCTACGGTAGTATTCGGCCATGGAAAAGTAGATGTCCGGCCCACGGGGGTGACCCGCCGCCATGTTGTGGCCCGCTACCCGGCCCTGCGCCACCGCCGCCATCCAGCCACCTGCCGGCACATGTTTGCCCTGCAATTTATCCCACACCCGCACCAGATCGCCGGCAGCATAGACCCCGGCCACGCCGGTCTCCAGCCGATCGCTGACGCAGATACCGCCCTGCTTGAGGGCCATTCCGGCCTCCTCTGCCAGGGTCAGGTTGGGGCGTGGTTCGGCCCCATCGATGAGGCCGTCACAGGTCAGGCGCTTGCCGCTACTGGTCGTCACCACCCGTCGGCCCTGCGGCTGGGTCTGGCTGGCGACAGAGGTCTGCAAATGTACCGTGACACCGTCGTCCACCAGCCGTCGATAAATCATCTGGCTGGCGCGACTGTCCAGCCAATCGGGCAGGAACAGACTGCCCGGTACCAGCAAAGTCACCTCCCGCCGCTGCTGCCTGAGCAGATAACAGAGGGTCAGGGCGTAGATACCATCACCGACCACCAGCCAGTGACCGCCCGCATCGGTGCCCGCTCGCCACCGTTCCGCGTCTGCCAGGGACAACAACGGCCCCGGCCCGTTGGTGGCAGCCTCTGGTTGATGGGTGCCGCAGGCCAATAGCAGCCGATCAAAAGAGGTCTCCCGATCATCGGCAGAGGTGACCGTTCTACGGCCCAGATCCACCCGTGTAACCGGCTGGTTGACCACCTGAATGTCGGCCTGTGCGAGCGTCCCGTCGGGCAGCGACGGCAGGTCATCGCGATCAATACAGCCCCGCACATAGGCACCCAGCGAGGGACGAAATATGGCCCCGTCCGGCTGCGACTGAAACACCACCACCTGCGCCTTGGCGTCGGCTGCGCGGATGGCCAACGCCGCATGTTGCCCTGCAGGCCCCCCGCCCACCACCACCGCTTTCATGTGCCCTCTGCCGGGGCGGTCTGCCCGCGCAAGGGCGGTGATTTAAACTGTACCGGCTGAGCCTTGGGCCCCTGATCGGCCATCAGCGCGTCGTAGACCAGATCGACCACGTCCACTACCCGCACCCCCATGGCCTCCGCCGCCGGTGCGTAAGCCTCCTGACAGCGCACACACTCCACCACCAGGGTGTCGGCCCCGACTTCGCTGGCCTCGGCGATCCGCTGGCTGCGCAGCCGCGCCAACTGGGCCGGGTTGACATCCATCTGCATGGCCCCACAACAGGGGGCCGCATCGCCGGTCTGGGCCATCTCTACAAAACAGCCAAACTGGCGCAGCACCCGTCGGGCCTCTTCGCCCTCGCCGTGTTTGCGCGACACAAAACAGGCGTCGTGAAAGGTATAAATGCCGTCCCGTCGCTGCACCGGAAAACGGTGCAGGTTACGGCGAATCCAACTGGCGCTGGTCACCGGAGTAAACGACTCGCCGTGGATCGCCACCAGTCGCCGCAGGGTGGAATAACAGGCCGAGCCAATAGTTACCACCTCCATCGGACCGTGGGCCACAATACGGTCGTACAGGGCCACCATCATCTGCTCGGCCTGATCCAGTTCGCCTGCTGCCAGATGGGACGCACCACAGCAGGCAGTGGTGCCCGCCAGCACCTCGTAGCGGGTACCCAGATAGTCGGCCAGCGCCAGCACCTTGTCGGCCAGGCCGCTCTCCGACATGGCGTTGCAGCCGAAAAAAAACAGGGTGTCAGCAGGCTCCAGACGGCGTTTGTCCAGATGGGCACCCACCGCCCCCAGACGGGTGCGTTGGCGGGTGTTCTGCACTACCCGACCCAGCCGCCCCACCCAGCCGTTACGCGCCAGGGTCGCAAGCTGTGACTGCACTGGTGCCGGTGTCGGCTGCACCGATTTTTGCCACAGGGTCATGGTCTCCCGTGATACCCCGGCAGGGCAGACCGGCACACACAGGCCACACTGAAAACACTCGTCCACAAACAGTGTTACCTGTGCCGACGCTGCCTGTGGCGCGCGCACCGCTGCATTCAGGTCGGCAATGCGCAACTGCGGACCCGCCACCGGGCAATGATGCAGACATTCACGGCAACCGCTACAGGCGTCCACCGCCCACTGGGCCTGTCGATCGATCTGTTGGCGAAGGGAGGTCATCGTCTCTATTG
>JALWRU010000084.1 GCA_026994095.1 Nitrospira sp.
TTGCGAGATGTCGGCCCACAGCTCCGGCGCACCGGCAGACTCCAGCCGCACCAGCGGCGCACCGGGCGCGGCCATCTGGCCCACCTCGGTCAAGCGCTCCACCAGCCGCCCGGAAAAGGGCGCGTTAATGGTGGTATGACCAATACGGGTGGCCACCAGCGCCAACTGGGACTCGGCCCCGCTGGCGGCCTGCTGGGCCTGCTGATAGGCCCCGGTGGCCTGATCCAGCTCACGGGCGGTGGCCGAGCCACGCTTGGCCAGCGACTTGACCCGACTGTACTCGGATTTGGCCTGTTTGAGCGCCGCCTGTGCGCGCCCGGAGGCGGCCTTGGCCACCGCCATTTCGGCCTCCAGATCACTCTTGTCCAGCGCCACCACGGTCTGCCCTTTGGCGACCGGATCACCGGCCCGCAGGGGCATCTCCATCACCCGCGCCAGCACCTTGGCCGACAGCACCGCGCCCATCTCAGGATGAACCACGCCGTAGGCGGTCACCTGTCGCTGGGACGGCACCTCTTCCACGGTAGTCAATGCCAGCTCCGCAGCTGCAATGCTGGTGGTCGCCAGTGCCAACCCGCCAGCCAGTACCGTGCGAGCAACATACTTGTATAACAATGAATTATGATCCACCGATTTGGCCCCCTACCGCCCACCGTAACGTAACTTCGGCCACCGCCAGATCGTGACGGGCCTTTAATAACCCCAACTGCGCCTGTGACAGCCGCTCGTCCGCATCCTCTAAATCGGTCTGCAAGGCGGCTCCGGCGTCAAACCGGTCCTGTACCAGCTTGATACCCTCTTCAGCGGCCACCACCTCGGCGGCAGCCACCTGCATGCGGGCGATGGCGGCACGGCGCGACAGATCGGCCTGTGTCACCTGCGAGCGCACCATCAGCCGCACCCCGTCACGGGCCGCCTTGGCCCGCGCCAGTTCACCGCCAGCAGCGGCAGCACCGGCCCGGTTGCCACCACCGGCAAACAGGTTCCACTTCAACTGGGCCGCCAGTTGCCACTGCTGACCCGCATCACCCAATGGCGATTCCCGGTGGTCACTAGCAGCCGCTTGCAGCCCCACCTCCGGCAGGTACGCCCCCCGCGCGATGCGGTGCCGGGCATCGGCCATCTGCACCCCGGAGGAGGCCGACGCCAACACCGGACGGTGGTTCAGGGCGCGTGTTAACAGGGTATCAATATCGGCTGTAGTACTGGCCTTGAGGGGCAACTCGCCGACCGGCTCCGAAGACAGGTTTTCGACCCCCAGTTCGGTGGTCAATGCCACCCGTGCCAGCGCCAGATCCCGCTCCCGCTCAATACGCTGGCCGCGCACATGGGCCAGATGGGCCTCGGCAGCCCGCAGGGCGGCTTTGGTCACGGTGCCCGCCTGAAACTGGTCGTTCACCAAACCCAAATGGTTGCTGGCAATCTGCTCGGAGCGCTGGGCTACCTGCAGGGCGTCCCGCGCCAGCAGTACCCGGTAAAAGGCCACCGACACCACCTTGCGGGCCTCGTTTTGGGCGGCCGCCAGCATCGCTGTGGCCTGACCCCGACCGGCTTCCCCCGCCTGCACCCCGGCCTGTATACGGCCCCCGGCATAGACCGCCTGTTGCAGCGTGAGGGTGGCGCTTAAATCGGTCAACGGACCCGGATCGTTCAACGCCTCGGGCGGGGTGAAATTGGCGGCGGCAATGGTGCTTTGCGATAGCTTGGCAAACAGCGACTGGGCCGGATCGTCCAACCGCACCCACCCCAATGCCAGCCCCAGCCTGGGCAGCCGTGCCGCCTGCCGGGCCTTGAGCTGTGCCTCGGCCACGGCCTGCCCGGCCTGTGCCTGCACCAATGCCGGGCGGTGTGACTGCGCCATGGAAATGGCCTCGTCCAGCCCCATGGCCTGCACCCGCTGAGGGGCAAACCCGGCCAGCGCCATGCCGACTAACGACAGGCAGACCACCGCCAGCGACAACCTCATTGTTGCCCTTGTTCGCACCCCATCCATGGTCACTCCCCGGCTACCGATCCTCACCGGAATCCCCCACGGGGTCCGGCTCACAAAACAGCTCTCGCACCAACGCCAACAACTCGAACAGCTTGGGGTTTTTGACCCGGTAGTAGATCTGGTTGCCATCCCGCCGGGCCGACAACACCCCCTTGTCGCGCATCTGCGCCAGGTGTTGCGATACGTTTGGTTGGCTGGTCCCCAGCTCCCGTAATAGCTGGCTGACCGAGGCCTCCCCCGCGCCGAGCACCGCCACCACCTTGAGCCGCAATGGATGGGCCAGCGACTTGAGGCAGTTGGCCCCTTTTTCAAGCTGCTGGTCGCTGGCGTCATCCATGCACGAGCTGTTACCGGAGGGACGGATCATTTTTTCTTCAGGCGGGTGATGCCCATCTGCTTGAGCACGTACTTCTCGTAGAAGTTGTCCGACTCACCCTTTTTCATCTTGCGGATGAAGTACTTTTCAAAGGCCACCTTGGCCAGATGGACCCACTTGCCCTTTTTCATCCACTGCACGTTGCGCGGCGGAATCTGCGGCGAGGCGATAAAGGCCGCGCCCGAGTCACCCAGATCGGCCAGACAGAGCGCATCCCAGGTGGGTACGGCCTCCGGCTCTTCGCCTTTGATGGCGTGCTGAATGTTGTGCACGATGGCGGTGCCCATGGTTTCAATCATATAGCCGGTCTTGGGTGCGCCGGTCGGTACCGGGGTCGCCTCTACCGGCGGGATCGCCACACAGACGCCCAGGGCGTAGATGTTCTGGTGGGTCGGGTTGCGCTGGTAGTCATCCACGATCACAAAACCACGCGGGTTGCACATGCCCTCGACATTGGCCACGGCGTCCACGCCCTTGAAGGCGGGCAGCATCATGGCGAAGTCGAACTCCACCTCCTGCTCGCCCTGATCCACCACGTCGATGTGCATCTTGCCATCTTCCACGCGGGTCACCTTGGCGTCGGTAATCCACTTGATGTGACGGTTGCGGAACTCCGACTCCAGCATGCCCTTGGAATCCCCCACCCCACCCAGCCCCAGATGGCCGATGTACGGCTCGGCAGTGACGAAAGTGATGGGCACCTTGTCGCGAATCTTGCGGCGACGCAGTTCGGTCTCCAGGATGCAGGCAAACTCGTAGGCCGGGCCGAAACAGGAGGCCATCTGCACCGCGCCGACCACGACCGGGCCGGGGTTTTTGCAAAACTCGTCAAACGCGGTCTTGGCGGTCTCGGCATGATCGATGGAGCAGACCGAATGGGTAAAGCCGTCCGGCCCCAGCCCCTCGACCTCGTCAAAAGCCAGCTTGGGACCGGTGGCGATGACCAGGTAGTCATACTCGAGCGAGTCACCGTTGGCGAGGCTCAAACGGTTGTTGTCCGGGTCGATGGTCTGCACCGCCGAATGGACGAAGTTGATACCCTTTTTGGTGAGCGGTGGAGCCAGCGGGAAGGTCAACTGCTCCCGGTCACGCCAGCCCACCGGCACCCACGGGTTGGACGGCACAAACTGGAAATAATCGACGTTGGAGACCACGGTGATTTTGTGGGACGCGCCCAACATGTCGTGCATCTCGTACGCTGCGGGTAGCCCGCCGGTGGACGCCCCAATAATGACCACATGCGCCATAACTCGCTCCTTTAAGATCCCGCCCCCATCTCAGGCAGGCTGAATACCGGCTCAAAACAAGCCCGGTATAAGTTGTAATGTGGGCGGATTGCCCCCCTTTTCCCCTCAAACCCGAACGCGAAGGTCCAAACCGAACCTCGCCGTACCGGCAACACCCCGCATGGGGCCGGCTGCCAGCGCCTTGAACACTAAATTGTCAGGAGGGTCGTTGGTGCGACACCCCCCAGAGCCGCACCCTGCATTGAAAGCAGGACGATGAAAGATATCATCGATTCAACAATCTTGCTAGACCGCGCAGGTGGTCGACTCTTTGAAACCCAGTTTACGCAGGATCGCCATAGCCGGACACCAGCCGGTAAAGGCCGACTGAATCTGGTTGATCGCTACAAACCCGGCCAGCCACAGCCAGTTGGGGCTCACATAGTGGGCCAGCCCCAGCGCCAGCAACAACACCACTCCGGCCATCAATCGCAGACCTTCTTCAATGGTCATGGTTTCATCTCCTGTCTTCAACAATCTCTACTCCTGCGGTGCCACACCGCCTACATATAATAATATAGGAATATAATTATAATATGTCAACAGTACCCGTCGATTTTAGCTGAGGTGGCTCACTCCACCATCCGTCCCATGACGATCTCTGCCACCGATGCGAAGGTGGAGAGACCCAGCAGATACATGCAGGTCTCGGCCAGATCCTGCGGGCGGATCATCTCTTCTGCGGGCACCGGGGCATCGGCCACCATGGGGGTATCGACAAATCCGGGGCACAAGACCGACACCTTGATGTTGTGGGGCACCCCCTCCTCGCGCAGGCTCTCTGACAAGCCGACCAGCGCGAACTTTGAGGCAGAGTAGGCCGATGCGTCCGCAAAGCCCTCTTTGCCCGCCACCGACGACAGGTTGAAGATGTACCCGCCGCCGCGCTGTTTCATATGAGGCCAACAGGCGCGGGCGGCCATGTAGGCCCCCACGGTATTGACCTGAATCACCCGGTTCCAGGCCTCTGGCTCCATGGTTTCGATGTTGCCTAAGTCGAAGATACCGGCATTGTTGAGCAGATAGTCCACGCCGCCGAATTTGGCGACCGTCTCATCCACCAACCGGGCCACCTGCACCTCGTTGGCCACATCGGTCGGTACGGCCAGCACCCGCTCGGCACCGGCTTCTTCAGCGAGGGTGGCTGCGGCCTGATTGAGGCGCTCTTCGCCACGGGCACCGATGGCCACCGACATGCCGCTGGCGAGGAAGCGCCGCGCAACTGCCAGACCGATACCGCTGCTACCGCCGGTAATCACCGCCACCTTACCGTTGTAACGGCCTGCTTCGCCCTGTGTGCCCATGAGGCCCTCCATATATAGTAGAAAACGGCTGCCCGGCTGCCCCCCGGCATGGGCCGATTCTGGCATATCCGGGCACCCGCCGGAAACAATCGCACAGAAAAGGCACAACAGTGTTGACAGGCGGGCGGGTGGACCCTACACTTCTGCCACTTCGTCGCGGGGTAGAGCAGCTTGGTAGCTCGTCGGGCTCATAACCCGGAGGTCGGGGGTTCGAATCCCTCCCCCGCAACCAATTTCTAAAGCCCGGTAGCCAGTTTGGTTGCCGGGCTTTTTGTATTTCAGAAAATTACCGCCGGAGTCTCCGCTCCACTGGGTTTTAAATCAGTACGCAGTGAAACAAGCCCTAAGCTCCTTGCTCTGGGAACAGCCCCGGCATCCAACGGGGTGCTAACGTGGCGGGGAAAGCAAGCCTCAGAGGCGCACGCGGATTCTCCGCCACCAGAACCCCTTTTTCGGTCAAAGTTGCCACGATCCGTCGGCCCTGACGGGCTGTGGTGCCGAGTAGTTTGGCCACCTCACCACGGGGAAGCGTCCCCCGGTAAAGAACCGCCTCAAGAATGTTGCCCGCCTTGGCGGGAAGTGTGCCAAGACGCACCTCCTCCTCCACCCACATGAGAATACGTGTGCGCAGGCGGTCTGGCTGGAGCAGCCCTTCCATAAAATCGACCTGATCAATGCACACCCCCAGGAAAAAGTCGGTGAACCTGACCAGCGCCTGCTCGCTCAGGTTGCCGCGACCATCCAGATCATTCCAGCGCGGCTCGTCACAACGGGCCAGATGACGCTTGTAGTCCGAAATATTGCGAGCAAGCCCACGGGCCACGGACCAGATACCGCCTGTATCCAGACGCTCCAGCAACATGGCATGAGACATCAACCGCGCAACACGACCATTGCCATCAAGAAAAGGGTGAATCCACAACAGTCTGTGATGGGCACCCGCCACCGCAAGGATGGAGTCGGTCCGGCCCAGCCCGCTATAGAGATGATCAAAGCGTGCAAGAAACCGGGGAACCGCCTCCGGGCTGATGGCAACATGTTGCCCCACCTGGACATCCCGTTGCCGCAGCGCACCGGGTACAACCTTTAATCGCTCTCCTGAATCCGGGTTTTCAACCCATAAGAGATCATCGGGCAGCAGATCACAAAAACGACGGTGAACCTCACAGATACTGTCCACGGCAGTGACCTTACCGGTCAAAGCGCCCCCATCAATCCATTGTTGAACTGTGATGTGGGCCTTGGCCTCCATCTGTAAGTCACGCTTGCGGGCATCAGCGCTGTAATCGTTATTGAGCGCCTGCTCAATCGCGATCGGGTGGGTGTCATGCCCTTCAATCAGGTTGCTGTAATAGCAGTTCATTGAACGGACCAGGTCAGCCAACGCAATGCTCATACCGTGTGGCAGGCTACGCCGAAAGCCAACAGACTTGGCCACAAGGTCCACCGCCAGATCGGTGAGCGCCTCCCGGCGAGGGCCGTCGCCCACCACCAGCGGCTCCATCAATCCAATGTTTTCACCCTCACCCACGGCCTCTAAAACGTCCTCTTATATGTCCCCACAAATAATAATCATATAACAAAATATATCACATGCTTATACGAAATTATATTTTACAAACTTCCGCATAAACGTCCTCATAAATAACCGCTTCATACCCATTGGAAACAACCTACCCGTACCGCCTACGTACTTGTGTCCCCTACCCCTTCTTCCTCTTATCCCGCACATACCGCCTTCCCTCCCCATTGCCCTGACTGCGGGTGGTCAATTCAAACAGCCCAATCGCCTGCAACAGCTCACCCAACCTTGCGTAGCCGTAGTTGCGGGGGTCGAACTCCGGGGCGCGGCTGGCGATATTGCGGCCTACCCGGCCCATGTAGGCCCAGCCGTCTTCCTCTGCCGAATCTTCGACCGCGTCCCGGAGCCAGCCCACCAGCCGGGAGTCCCGTTTTAGCTGGGTCACGGTCGGTTTTTTCGGGGATTTGGCCGGTTTTTGGGCCTGATCGGCAACGTTGGGGCGCAAAATCTCGGTGAAGATGAACTTGTCGCAGGCCCCCACAAACGGCTTGGGCGTCGTTTTGACACCAAAACCCAACACCAGATTGCCCTCTTCCCTCAGGCGCGAGGCCAGCCGGGTGAAGTCCGAGTCGGAGCTGACCAGACAGAAGCCGTCTAATCTGCGGCTATACAACAGGTCCATGGCGTCGATGATCATGGCGCTGTCGGTGGCGTTTTTGCCGACGGTGTAACCAAACTGCTGGATCGGCTGGATGGCGTGGGACAACAGCACCTCCTTCCACCCTTTCAGGTGGGGGTTGGTCCAGTCGCCGTAGATGCGCTTGACCGTGGCCACGCCGTATTTGGCGATCTCGGCGATCAGCCCTTCGACAATCGCCGGGGAGGTATTGTCGGCGTCGATCAACACCGCCAGTTTGAGTTCACTTACATCTTGCGCCACGGTCGGTCCCCCTTGTCTGGCAGCCTGCTGGATGGGTGCGGCGGGTCGTCATCCGCCCGTGCGGGAAGGGTGAGGATACATAAACCGCGTTGATTAAGCGCCCGCATCTGGCGACAATGGGCGCGGTCCAACGGAATGTAGCACCGTGGTTGCCGGTTCACAAGGGAACAGCACGTCCCCTTACTATATATAGAAAGCCCCCATGCCTCACCCGCCCTCGCACCGTCTGCTCACCTGGCTGGGGACCGTCTGCCCGCCCCTGTGGAGACGCTCGTGATGCGCCTGCTCAATTGGCTGGGGGCCGAAACCCTCTACCGGCTGGAGCAGTTTGGCCGCATGGGGCTGTTCCTGTTCGTCTGTCTGGCCCAGTTGATTGCCCCCCCCTACCGGCTGCCCGCCTGGATGAAGCAACTCCAGTTTATCGGTGCCCATTCGGTGTTTGTGGTGCTGTTCACTGGCGTTTTTACCGGCATGGTATTGAGCCTTCAGGGGTATTACACCCTGGCCAAGTTCGGCTCCGAAGGGCTGCTCGGCTCGGCGGTGGCCTTAAGCCTCATCCGCGAGTTGGGGCCGGTGCTGGCGGCGTTAATGGTGATCGGGCGGGCAGGCTCGGCCATGTGCGCCGAGGTGGGCATCATGCGTAACAGCGAGCAGATCGACGCGCTGGAGTGCATGGCCATCGACCCGATCCGCTACCTGATGGTACCCAAGTATGTGGCCACCATCATCGCCATGCCGGTGCTCACCTGCATCTTTGATGTGATGGGCATCTTTGGCGGCTTTGTGGTGGGCGTGGGCATGCTGGGGGTCAATGACGGGGCGTTCTTTCAAGGCATGTACGCCAGCGTCGGCTGGAACGACATCTACA
>JALWRU010000085.1 GCA_026994095.1 Nitrospira sp.
GCCCTGTTAAGCGGTTGCCGACGGGTGGCACTGGGCCAATGCCTGTGTGGGCAGGCAGCGCAGGAGAAGGCCCCGGTGATCGCCCTGCATGTGGACTCACGTCACACCATCCGCCCCAAGGGCATCACCCCCCACGGCCACGTGGTGCAGCCGATCCTGCTGGGCGACAAGACCTTGGGGGTACTGAACCTCTACTCCGTAGCGGGCAAGGCCGTCAGCCCCTCCGGGCGTAAATTGATCGAGTCGGTATCCCATATTCTGGCCCAGTTGATCTCCCAGGATGCCGACCGCCAGCGCAGCAAGATGGGCGAGACGTTAAAGGCCATTATGGACCACGCCCCGTTCGGGGTCTGGCTGACCGATACCGAGGGGCGACCCCAGTTTGTCAACGCGACCCTGTGCGACGAGCTAGGGGTAAGCCTCACCCAGTTGATGGCCGCCGAGAGTATCGGCACCCTCTTTGATGACCATGTGCAGGCCGAGTTTTCGGCCAGTCTGGGACGCGGTATGGATTCCGACCGCCAGCGCACGGTCTTCACTACCGTCAATCTTGAGGACGGCCCCCGCGATCTGAAAGTGACCCGCGTGACCGTGCGGACCGAAGGGATCGTGACCGGCTTTATCGGCATCGTCGATGACGTGACCGAGACCCGGCGTCTCAATGAGCGCATCGCCTATCAGGCCACCCACGACTCCCTCACCGGGCTGTGGAACCGCTCTGCCTTTGAAGAGAAGCTGGAGCACGTCTGCAAGAACGTCAGCCCGCAGGATACACCGCACACGCTGGCCTATATCGATCTGGACCAGTTCAAAATCGTCAACGATACCTGTGGCCATCAGGCCGGTGACGAGCTGCTCAAACAGCTTACCAACATCTATCGCCGTCAACTGCGAGCCACCGAATCGGTTACCGATGAAAAAGGGGTCCGGCTGGAGCCGGCGCTGGCGCGGGTGGGTGGTGACGAGTTTGCGCTGCTGCTCTACAACTGCCCGATGGTGCATGCCACCAAGGTGGCCGAGCGCATGATCAACCAGACCAAGGAGTTCACCTTCGCCTTTGAAGGCCGCCAATTCCACATCGGCTGCTCGATTGGGCTGGTGGAGATCGGTGCCGACAATCAGGGCATCAGCCGGGTCTTGCAACAGGCCGACAGCGCCTGTTATCTGGCCAAGGAAAAGGGCCGTGGCCGTCATCACGTCTACCGCCCACACGATGAAGAGATCCATGAGCGGCAGGGTGCCAGCCAGTGGGTACCGCGCATTACCGAAGGGTTGATCACCAACCGTTTCCGGCTCTATCGACAGCCGTTGATGCCGGTGGATTCCAAGTGGGGTGCCGATGCCCCCGGCGACCGTTTTGAGGTGCTGATCCGCTATCAGGACGACAACAACACCCCCATTCCGCCGGGTGGATTCCTGCCCGCCGCCGAGCGCTTCGGCATCATGCCCGACATCGACAAATGGGTGATTATCAACACCCTCGAATTGCTCAAAAAGCAGTACGGCGATGACATGTCCGGCAAGCTCAACTGTGCCGCCATCAACCTGTCGGGCCAGAGTCTGGGGCAGAAGTGGCTGCTGGACTTTATCTGCCAGCAGTTCGCCCGCACCGGCGTACGGCCTGAATTTATCTGCTTTGAGATCACCGAAACCGCCGCCATCGCCAACCTCAATGTCGCTACCCGCCTGATCAGTCAACTGGGGGATCTGGGCTGCAAATTTGCACTCGATGACTTTGGTTCGGGCCTCAGCTCGTTCTCGTACCTCAAGCAGTTGCCGGTGGACTATCTGAAGATCGACGGCAGTCTGGTACGCGGCATCGCCGAGGACCCGGTGGGCCGACAGATGGTCACCTCAATCCACGACATCGCTCAGGTGATGGGCATTCAGACCGTGGCCGAGTGGGTGGAAGACGAGTATGTGCTGGATGTGCTGCGGGAGATCGGGGTGGACTACGCACAAGGCTACCTGATGGGCCACCCGGTCCCGATGGACAATGAAGGCGCGCCGGTCGACGTTGAACCCGTCGCCGATTCGGATGA
>JALWRU010000086.1 GCA_026994095.1 Nitrospira sp.
CGCCCATAGAAACATGAGCTTACAGGAAAAAAGGGGATTCGTAAGATGTACCGACAAGGCTCAAGGCCACCGACAGTGGCCTGTAGGTATTTAGCGAAGGCTACTGTAAGCCAATAGCCCGCCCCTGCCCGCCTGATCCACAGGCCGCTACCACCCCGCCGCGCCGAGGAAAGCATGCACAAAGGCGCGGCATGCGCCCCGCCCATCGATGTTGGGCACGCTCGCTGCGCTCGCTTTGCCCAACCTACGGCTGCTGAACGACACGGAATTGTAGGATGCGCAAAGGCGCGCAGCGCCGTGCGCATCGATGGCCGTGCGCATCACCCCCGTCAGCCCGGCGCCGTCGCCCAAAGGAACCGTCTTTCCCGCGCAGGCGGGAATCCATCGTTACGCCACCACCGAGGCCAGGAGAACCGTCATTCCCGCGAAAGCGGGAATCCATCGTCACGCCACCTCGAACGCCGGTGGTCCTACCGGGCATGGATCCCGGACACGCGCTCCGCGCGTTCCGGGATGACGAGGCGGGAAAAGACACGTTCACGCACGACGGCACTCCAAACGAATGCGGCGGGTGAACTGACGTCCACCCGCCGCAGGTACTGCAATGGGCCGAAACCCTGATGGCGCTTGTTGCTGTTATTGCGCGATCAGCATCTCATACCCAATGGCTCAGGCCGACTTCCGACGACGGGCAACGCCCACCAAGCCCAGCAGACCGGAACCGAACAGCCACGTGGTAGCCGGGATAGGGCACAGCCCTAGGCAGACAGTCCTCAGGTTGAAGGTCGGGGAGAAACCCGTGAATGGACCAGCCGTCATGGCCGTACCCGGGGTACCGTTATTGTCTCCATCCAGGGTGGTCACATGGAATACATAGGGATTAGCCGTCGGTGTAATCTTCATCACGACCACCACCGGAATGTTACAGTTGGCCACGCCACAAGGCATCGTCGCGTCAGGGGCGCCCCAGTCGAACGGGATGTTAGCAGTGATACTACCGTCGGGATTGGCAGTCATTGTCGCGTCATGAGCCGTCCAGGTAAACCCGAAGAAAGGCACGGTGCTGGTCATCTTCTGGTTGGCCGTCATACCACCCGTACCATTAACTAGATCGAAGTTGAAGCTGGCGGTCACTGCCCCGGGGGTCCGGGCACCACCGACAACTGCATTACCGCTGTACATGGTGAAGGTACCACTAAATGTGAAGGTGGTGGCCTGGGCGGTCGCGCTGGCACCCAGGGCAACGGCAACCGCCGCACCAATCAGACTCTTTTTCATGAATCACTCCTCCAATGAAGGAACGGACAATATCCATCACCGTCGAGATGACCCATTGTTGGGCACGCTCGCTGTGCTCGCTTTGCCCAACCTACGGGTGCTGAACGACACCGAATTGTAGGATGCGCAAAGGCGCGCAGCGCCGTGCGCATCAATGGCCGTGCGTATCAGCCCCTCATGCCCGCCCAGGTCTGAAGCCCGCGAGGCCCAGCATACCCGAAACGAACAACCAGGCCGCTGGCGGCACGGGCACCAGGGTCGCCTTGCCTGAGAGATCCAGGGTCAACTTACCCGCCGCCACGGTGGTACTGTCGATATTGACCGAAAAGCTCTTGGTCCAGTTGAGAGTGAAACCGCCGGTCGCACTGTCATAGGTCCCCGTGGTGGGCGGCGTGGTGACTGGCCAGAGCGGTACGTCGAAACCAAACGGGCTGCCACTCGACGGCGTCACCGTGGCCGAGAACCGCAGCGCACTCAGGTCCACGTTAAGGGTACCCGCCGTGGTATCCGCCGTGCCCGAAGGTGGCGGATTGCCCGCCGACCCGGAGGCGCTATAGATGGCCCAGCTCACCGATCCACCCAGAAGACTGCCCGACAGTATCGGTGAAGAAGCGGGCTGGTAACTCCCCATGGTGATCACCGCCGGCGGAACGATGGGTACCATGCCCGTGGAAAAACTCGCCGATGCCGGCGAGGTCAGATTGATGCCGACGTTGCCCGTATCCACCACGAGCTGGCTCACCGACACCGTCGCTCCGTGGGC
>JALWRU010000087.1 GCA_026994095.1 Nitrospira sp.
AACAGTTCATCCAGCACCCCCAGCATGGGACGTACCCCTCGTGGGGCCTTGGCCGCCAGCCGGTGAACCAGTTGCAGATAGCTGCGCAACAATTCCGGGTCGCCCAGACGACGGGCGGCGGTGGGCAAGGTGGCCAATAACAAGGTCAAAACCTCGCCAGAGGTCATGGAGGACAGTCGCATCACCCCATGCACCACGTCGCGGATCAGGTCTTCACCGCACTCCCTGACCACCTGCGGCAGTTCATCCAGATAGGTGATTAACAGGGCCGGCTGTTTACCCAGATTGGCCAACGCACGGGCACCGTCCATATAGTCTTTCAGGGCCGTGGGCGACATCACCCGCGCCGCCTCCTGAAAGCAGCCTTCCAGCGTGCTTTCCAGCTCTGGCGCGGCCTTGATCAGGCCCTCCCGATAATCGTCCAGATCGACACTCATGCGCATCTCCTCACCGTCAACCGGGTCACCGGTAACGGTTTAGCAGCCATTCCGACCGCTTAGCCGAAGAAGGTCTGAACGGCGGCTTCAAGCGTGTCGCGCATATCCGGGTCGTCGGTGAGCGGCTCCACCAGCGCCATCTGACAGGCGGCCTGCGGCTCGATCCCCTTGGCGATCAACTGACCTGCATAGATCAGCAACCGGGTGGACATACCCTCATCCAGGCCGTGCCCCTTGAGGTTGCGGGAGCGCTGTGCCACCTGCACCAGTTTGTCGGCCATGGCCACATCCACGCCGGACTCGTGGGCGACAATCTCCTGCTCAATCTCCACGGTGGGATAGTCGAAGGTCATGGCACCAAAGCGTTGCTTGGTGGACTGCTTCAGGTCCTTCATCATCGACTGATAACCCGGATTGTAGGAGATCACCACCTGAAAATCCGGGTGCGCCTTGACCAGTTCACCCTTCTTCTCCAACGGCAACTCGCGGCGGTGGTCGGTGAGCGGGTGGATCACCACGGTGGTGTCCTGCCGGGCCTCCACCACTTCGTCCAGATAACAGATCGCGCCGATACGGGCGGCGGTCGTGAGCGGGCCGTCCTGCCAGCGGGTGCCGTTGATGTCGAGCAAAAACCGGCCCACCAGATCGGAGGCCGTCATATCTTCGTTACAAGCCACGGTAATCAATGGCTTTTTCAGGCGCCACGCCATGTACTCTACAAACCGGGACTTGCCGCAACCGGTGGGCCCCTTGAGCATCACCGGCATACGCACATCGTAAGCGGCTTCATAACAAGTGATTTCATCGGCCACCGAACGGTAGTACGGCTCCCTGTGAATCAAAAATTGTTGTGGGTCAACGTCACTCATTGCAAATCCTTGTAGGGGTGGGTCAGACCGTCGGCACTTGCGGCACAGTCAGGACAAGGGATCGTCCGCTTCGGACGGCTCGGATGATACCGGTTTGAACGGCGTAAGTCTGGCACCACCTTCGGGTTTGGGTTGTTTTTGGGCGAGCGCTTCCAGGGCCACAAAAAATGCCTGTTGCAGGCGCTTGTCGACCTCAAAGGCATCCGCCTGATAGATCACACAGTCGTAGGTGACCGGTGTCTGTAAACCGTCCCGCTGACGGGACCGGAAGCGCTGCCAGCTGATGGCCACCCAACTGGGCCGCAACGCATCCACAAAGATAATCTCTTCACGATCAATCACCGCCAGATACTGCATGGCCCGAATGGGCACAAACAGGCTGGGCTCGTGGGTCTGCATCCACAGGACCCGTTGCTTGTTATACAACTCCGCAGTCAGATCGCGGGTCTCACGAAACAGTTCTGGTGTCCTGTCAAAGGTCAACCGCATACGGTGCCGAGTGGCAAAGGGGGCCCTCACAACCCCTCCGGGGACCGGTGTCCCCGGAGGGGTGAGGGTTATTTACCCCGGTAGATCACCATCGCCGCCCCTTGGGACTGGCTAAAGTTATCGTACCCAACCAGACGGACATGGTTGTGCGGGTTGCCTTTGTGGCAAGCCTCGGCTTCTGCCAACACCCGGTCCACATCGGTCTCACCGAACAGCGGCAGCTTCCACATGTACCAGTAGT
>JALWRU010000088.1 GCA_026994095.1 Nitrospira sp.
AAGGGTTTTGAGCAGATGGCGCGGCAGACCGGGCTGGCACAGGACCGGGCGGTCGGCGTGTTGCACGACATTCATTGAATACAGGCGAACCATGACCACCGACACCCAACCGCTCAAAAAGGCCCGCAAACCGGCGGCTGCCAAGGTTGCCAAAACCCCGGCGGAGGAGACCTTCAAGGCCGATCGTCACCCGCTCGACTGCTGGCCCGATATTCTGGAGCTGGCCCAAAACGGCACCGCCGACCTGGCCAAGGAGTGGAGCTTCCGGCTGCGCTGGTTCGGCCTGTTCTGGGAGGGGCCGCGCTCCGACACCTTCATGCTGCGAATCAAGATCCACGGCGGCCAGCTCAGCAGCAGCCAGTTGAGTGGTATCTGCGACCTGACCGAGCGCCACGGCCTGCCGTTTCTCGACATCACCACCCGCCAGGGCATCCAGATTCGCGGCATCCCCATCGCCAACGTGCCGCCCCTGTTTGAGGGATTAGAGGCGCTGGGCCTTACCAGCATGGGGGCCGGGGCCGACAACATCCGCAACCTGACCGCCTGCCCCCAATCCGGCATCGCCCCGGACGAACTGGCCGACGTGAGCGGGCTGGTGGGTGAGCTAACAACCCTGTTTATCGGCAACCGGGAGTTTTCTAACCTGCCGCGCAAGTTCAATATCTCGGTCGCTGGCTGCGGCACCAACTGCACCCACCCGGAGCTGCACGACATCGCCATTCAGGCGGCGGAGGATGCCCACGGCAACATCGGTTACACCCTGCGGGTGGGCGGTCAGCCGTCCACCAGCCATTTTGTCTCCCGCGATCTGGCGGTGTGGCTGAGTGAGGGAGAGGTGCCAGAGGTGTGTGCCGCCATCGCTGCGGTGTTCCGTGAGCATGGCGACCGGAGCAGCCGCAAAAAGGCCCGCATGGGCCATTTGATCGACAATTGGGGGATGGAAAAATTCCGCAGCGCGGTGGAGGCCGAATTGGGCCGCAGCCTGCCGCAGGTGGTGAGCGATTTTGCCATCAAAGATCAGGAGAAAGACCCCATCGGCCTGCATCCGCAAAAGCAGGCGGCCCTGAACTTTGTCGGCCTGTCGTTCCCGGTGGGGCGGGTGACCCTGGAGCAGGGCCGTGCCATGGCCCGGCTGGCGGTGGAGTACGGCAGCGGCGAACTGCGTACCACCAACCGTCAAAATATCCTGATCATCAATGTGGACGACAGCTACACCGACGCCCTGTTGAGCGCGCTGGACGCGGCCGGGTTGCCCTACGGTGGCAGCACTCTGCGGGCCGGGGTGACGGCCTGTTCCGGCAATACCTACTGCAAGCTGGCGACCATTGAAACCAAACAGCGGGTGGTGAACATCGTCGAGCATCTGGAGGCTGAAGGGCTGGCGGATCATCACCTCAACATTGCCCTGTCCGCCTGCCCCAATACCTGCGCCAACCACTCGGTGTCCGACATCGGTCTGCAGGGGTGCAAGACCAAGCAGGACGGCAAGACCGTGGAGGCGTTCAACGTCTTCTACGGCGGTGCTACCGGTGATCATATGGCCTTTGCGGAGCAGACCTTCAAGCAGGTGCCTGGCGACCGCATCAACGACTATCTGGCCTACGGGGTCAAGGTGTATAAGCGGCGTCGGCACCATTCAGGGGAGTCCTACGCGGCCTTTTGCAAACGCCACGGCAGCGCCACCCTGGAGCGCATGTGCGAGCCGCAGGTCAGCCCCAAAAACCCGGCCCTGCGCTGGCTGGCGGAGCGGGTGTTGCGCCTGTCTGGCGACCGCTGGACCACCTACGTATGACCCCACCTGTCGGCCTGCCCTGTGGCTTGCAACGTTGGCTGACCTGCTTCGGGGCCGGCTTTGCCGATGTGGGCATCCTGCTGCCGGTGGCCCTCGCGCTGATCGCCTTGAACGGCCTCAACCCGGTCACGGTGCTGGTGAGTACCGGCCTTATGTACCTGCTGACCGGCCTCTATTTTCGCCTGCCCATGCCAGTGCAACCCTTAAAGGCCATGGCCGCCATCGCCGTGGCCACCGGG
>JALWRU010000089.1 GCA_026994095.1 Nitrospira sp.
AGCCGCCACGTCTCCCAGCACACCGCTGGCAGAAACCACCTCAAAATCCGCATGTGTTTGCAGAAATGGCTCCACGATCTCCGGCCCCTCTTCCTGCTCACCAGAGCAGACCGCATAGACCAGCACGCCTTCCGGCTTGACCCATTCGGCCAGCCGCGCCAGCAGCGCCCCCTGCTGCCCGGCGTGGGAATCCACAGTCGCGGCGGTTTTCCACCACTTGCCCTCCGGGTGACGGCCCAGTATTCCCATTGCCGAGCAAGGTGCGTCCAGCAAGACCCGATCAAAGGGTGCGCCGACGTCTGCCGCAGACAGGGTGGCGAGATCGCCGGTAACCAGATGCACATTGTCCGCATGGAGGCGGGTGAGGTTTTCTTGCAGGCGGGGAATTCGGGCCGGATCGATCTCCACCGCCACCACCTGCCCATCCGGTCCTACCGCCGCCGACAGTTGAGTGGTCTTGCCACCGGGGGCAGCACAGGCGTCCAGCACCCGCTCACCCGGCTGTGCCGCCAACAATTGCCCCACCCACTGGCTGGCTTCGTCCTGCACATAGATCCAGCCGTCGTCGTATCCCGGCAGTTCAGTCACCGGGTAGAAACGCGACAGGCAGACCGCACCGGCCACCCGTTGACTGGCGTGGGCCTCCAGCCCCATCCCGGCCAGCCGCGACAGATAGTCGTCCATCGAACAGGCGGCGGTATTCAGGCGCAAGGTCAGGCGGGCGGGGGTGTTGGCCTGATGGGCACGGGCGGTGGCACCTGCCTCACCGTACCGTTGCCACCACCGCTCGGCCAGCCAAGGGGGCAGGGACGCGGACTGGCCCAGCAGCCGGGCCGGGGCACCACCATCGTCCAGCGTCGGCATCTGCTCCGCACAGCGCCGCAATACCCCGTTGATGAACCCTTTTAAACGGCGGTTGTTACCCGCCAGACAAACGGTCTCGTTGACCGCCGCCGAGGCCGGAACCCGATCCAGATATTCCAGTTGATAGAGCCCCATCCGTAACAGTGCGCGGGCGCTTCGATCCAGCTCTTTGACGCGCCGCCCGGTGGCTTTGCGCAATAGCGCATCCAGCCGATAGCGCCAACGCGCCACCCCCCAGACCAACTCACTGGCCAGCGCCCGGTCCCGGCTTGAGGCGCCATCAGGAAAGGCGTCGGCGATCGCCCGTTGCAGGTCGAGCGGGCCTCGATCCAGCTTCACCAGAATGTCCCGCGCGACCCGGCGCGGATTGATTGACACCGGGGTCGATCTAGGTCTGCGCCCAGCGCAGGGCCAGCGCTTCCAGCCGGCGGACCCGCTCATCAATGGGCGGGTGGGTGGAGAACAGGCCGCGCAGGCCGCCGGTCAGCGGGCTGACAATATACATGTGGGCCGTACTGGGGTTGACCGGCATGGGAATCGCTTCCGCGCCACGCTCCAGCTTGCGCAGGGCAGAGGCCAGCCACAGGGGGTTGCCGCAGATCCGGGCACCGCCCTCATCGGCCCCGTACTCACGCGAGCGAGAGATGGCCATCTGCACCAGCATGGCCGCCATGGGGGCTAGAATCATCATGGCAATGGAGGCAATCATGCCGCCGGGACCGTTGTCTTCATCCCCGCGCCCACCGCCAAAGATCATGGCCCACTGGGCCATATTGGCCAACATGGAGATCGTCCCGGCAATGGTGGCCGAGATGGAGCCGATCAAAATGTCCCGGTTGCCCACGTGGGCCAGTTCGTGGGCCATCACCCCGGACAGCTCCTCACGGGTCAGCAGCGACATAATGCCGGTAGTGGCGGCCACCGCGGCGTGCTGCGGATTGCGGCCGGTGGCAAAGGCGTTGGGGGACGGGTCATCAATCAGATAGACCTTGGGCATGGGCAGTGATGCCTGCCCTGCCAACTCCCGCACGATGGCATATAGCTGCGGCGCTTCGGCCTCAGTCACCTGCCGTGCGCGGCTCATACGCAGCACGATGCGATCCGAAAACCAGTAGGCCCCCATGTTCATGGCTCCGGCGATGACCAGCGCGATGATCATGCCGCCC
>JALWRU010000090.1 GCA_026994095.1 Nitrospira sp.
GGGGACGAGGGGCCGGAACTGCTGCGCGCGGTTCGCGCCCGTCGCAATCGGTAGGAGTCGCCTGAACGACCGATAAAGTTGCCCCGTCGCCGTTGGTGGTAGAGGGGGTGGCGGTGTAAAGTGAGAGCGGTCGCAAGGACACCAGCAGGGTGTGCCACGCGGCCTCAATATCATACCGATCTAAGGAAGGACGGTAGGCATGCGCAAGGTTTGCATTGTGGATGGCATTCGCACCCCATTCACCAAGGCGGGTAGCTCCCAGGGGGGTGTCCGGGCGGTGGATTTAGGGCGTTATGCGGTGGCCGAACTGGTCACCCGCAGCGGAGTCGATCCGGCCAGGGTGGATGAGCTGGTGGCGGGCAACGTCATTCAGCCGGTAGACGCGGTCAACATCGCCCGTGTGATCGGCCTGCGTGCCCACCTGCCAGAGACCATTCCTGCCTACACGGTGCATCGTAACTGTGCCTCCGGTATTCAGGCGCTGGCCGAGGCGTGGCTGCTGATCGCCAGCGGTCGGGCCGAATGTGTGGTGGCGCTGGGGGTGGAGTCCATGTCAGACGCGCCGTTTATCGTGCGGCGCGGGCTGCGGGCGTGGCTGACCAAGCTGCAAAAGGCCCGCACCGTGGGGGCCAAACTCCAGCACTGGAGCAAGTTTCCGCTCAAGGAGCTGTCGCCGGAGATCGGCATTATTTTAGGGCTGACCGACCCGGTCAGCACCCTCAACATGGGCCAGACCGCAGAGAATCTGGCGCGCGAGTTTGCCATCTCCCGCCGAGAGCAGGACGAATTGGCACAGATGAGCCACCTGCGTGCTGCCGCCGCCTGGGAGGCGGGCCGTATGGATGGCGAGGTGATGACCACCTTCCCGGAGCCGCGCTATCAAGCGGTGGCACAGGACAACGGCTTTCGCGCCGACTCCAATCTGGAAAAGCTGGGTACCCTGCGGCCGGTGTTCGACCGGACCAACGGCTCGGTCACGGCGGGCAACAGCTCCCAGTTGACCGATGGTGCCTGCGCGGTGCTGTTGACCTCGGATCGATTTGCCAAATCCATGGGCAAAAAACCGTTGGGGGTCATGAAAGACTTCGCCTTTGGCGGGCTGGACCCAACCCGCATGGGGTTAGGGCCGGTCTTCTCCAGCCAGCAGATTTTTGACCGCAACGAACTGGGCTGGGACGGAATTGATCTGGTGGAGCTGAACGAAGCCTTTGCCGCGCAGGCCATCGCCTGTGTGCGGGCGTTTGACTCCAAGTCGTTTTATGACAAAGAGATGAACGGGGCCAAACCGCCCGGCGCGCCGGATTGGGACAAGGTCAACGTCAACGGCGGCGCAGTGGCACTCGGCCACCCGGTGGGTGCCACCGGTACCCGCATTGTGTTGCACCTGCTAAATGAGCTGAAGCGACGGGGAGGTGGCACCGGGCTGGCGACCCTGTGTGTGGGTGGCGGCCAAGGGGCCAGCGTACTGGTGGAGGCCAACTGATGAGTGACAAAACCTACTGGAGCTACGCGGAACAAGATCAGGTTGGCAGCCTCACCCTGGACGTGCCGGACCGCCCGGTCAACGTGTTGAGCGGTGCGGTGCTGGAGGAGCTGTCGGACTGTTTGACCGAGATTTCCAGCAGCGCTTTGAAAGGCCTGGTTATCCGTTCCGGCAAGTCCGGCTTTATCGCCGGGGCCGAGATTCAGGAGATTGCCGAGTTGTCAGACCCGACCCGCGCCACCGAGTTGGTGCAAAAGGGGCAGGACGTCTTTATCCAACTGGAGCAGCTGCCGTTCCCCACCATGGCCGCCATTAACGGGGTCTGTCTGGGCGGTGGGCTGGAGCTGGCGCTGGCCTGTACCCAGCGCATCTGTACCGACGATCCGTCTACCCGTTTGGGGTTGCCAGAAGTAAAACTGGGCATCCATCCCGGCTTTGGTGGCTGCGTGCGGTTGCCGCAGGTCATCGGGCTGGAAAAGGCCGTGGCGTGGATTCTGGCGGGCAAAACCGTGGTTGGAAAACAGGCCAAACGGGCCGGGCTGGTATCCCAGGTGGTGCCTCCGGCGGTGCTGGATCAGGCCGCCCGCAAGGCGGTGGTCAAGGCCAGAAAGGCGACCCCCAAGGGTGGGCTTGTCTCCTGGCTGTTGACCGGCAATCCGCTGGGGCGATCGTTCTTTTTCAGTCAGGCCGAGAAGCAGCTGACCGCCAAGGTCAAAAAGGCCCACTATCCGGCTCCGTTTGCGGCCTTACAGGTGTTGCGTGAGATCTCCAGCATGGGGTCGGCGCAGGCCCATCAGGTGGAGGCCAAATCCTGCGGTGCGTTGATTCCATTACAGGTGACCAAAAACCTGATCCGGGTCTTTTTCGCCTCCGAGGCGCTCAAACATCAGGAGGCGGTCAAACTGGGCAAGGCCGACGCCGCCAAGGTAGAGCGCGTGGTGGTGGTGGGTGCCGGGGTGATGGGCGCAGGTATCGCCGGGGAGTTTGCCAAAAAAGGGTTACTGGTACGCTTTGCCGACCTGTCCGCCGATGCGGTGGGTGCGGGTATGGCGACCATTGCCAAGCAGGCCAAACGGGCCGGTCGCAGCGGCTCCAAAGGGACTGCCGAGCGCATGATGGGGCGGCTGCTGCCAACCACCGATCTGGATCAGTTGGGGCAGGGTGACCTCTTGATTGAGGCGGTGTCCGAGCGCATGGACATTAAAAAATCCCTGTTTGAAAAGGCCTTGCCCCAGTTGGGTGAGGGCGCGCTGATGCTGTCGAACACCAGCTCTCTGTCGGTGACCGAGATGTTCGACGATCTGCCCGATCCGTCCCGTGCGGCGGGGATGCATTTTTTCAACCCGGTGCCGTTGATGCCGCTGGTGGAGGTGGTGGTGGGTGAGAAAAGCTCACCGGAGACCGTCGCGCTGGTGTCTGCCCTGTCGGTACGCATCGGCAAGATGCCGCTGGTGGTGCAGGAGTGCCCGGGCTTTCTGGTCAACCGCATCCTCATGCCCTACCTCAATGAGGCCATGTTGTTGCTGACCGAAGGGGCGACGGTGGCATCGGTCGATCGGGTATTAAAAGACTTCGGCATGCCCATGGGGGCCTTCAGGCTGATCGACGAGATCGGTATGGACATCTGTCATCATGTGGCCGAGGTGCTTAAAAACGGCTACGGCGAGCGTATGGAACCCGCCGCTGGAATGGCCACCCTGTTTGAGGCGGGCCGCTTCGGACGCAAGTCTGGTCAGGGCTTCTATCGCTACGTGGATGGCAAGGCCGAGGGCGAGGATGCGGCGGTTTACACCCTGGTGACCGGTCGTGGTAGCGCCACGTTCAGTGACGACGATATTCGTGACCGGTGTGTGCTGGCCATGGTGGCGGAGGCGGCCCGTATTTTAGAAGAGGGCATCGTCGAGAGCGCCGAAATGCTGGATGCGGGCATGATCTTCGGCACCGGCTTCCCGCCCTTCCGTGGCGGGTTGATGCGCTACGTGGAAGAGCGTGGCGTCGGGCAGGTGCTGGCGGTGATGGACAGCCTCACCGAGCAGCACGGCGAGCGTTTTGCGCCCAACGGTTGGCTGCGCAAACTGGGCGGGGATTAACACTGCCCGCCGGTCCACTATGCCAGTAGTTTGCCCGTCTGTGACCACGGCCAGTCTGCTGCCTGATACTGATACTTGCGAACCGCTCCCCCGGTGCCTACCCTAACAGGGTAATGGGCAGGCCGTGGGGTCTTGCCTGTGCAGGTTGCCCGCCTGTGGGGCTGGATCAAGATAGGGGAGTGTATGTATCAGACGATTCTGGTGCCGACGGATTTTTCGCCCGCCGCTGGACAAGCGTGGGATCAGGCCAAATCTTTGGCAAAGCAGTTTGGCAGCAAGTTGGTGGTGTTGTATGTGGCCCAGCCGGTGGAGAGCCACTACGGCATCATGGCGCTGATGCCCGGTCTGCGTGAACTTGAGGAGAAGCAGGACGTGGAGTCTCGCTTAAAGCTCAAAGAGCTGGTGAGTGCGGCAGAGGCGGACGGCTTGTCAGCCGACTGCGCGGTGGTCAGCGGACGCCCGTGGGAGTGTGTGGTTCAGGAGGCCAAAAATCAGAACGCTGACCTGATTGTGGTCGGGACGCACGGCCAGTCCGGCTTTGTGCGTGACACCATCGGCAGTACAGCCGAGCGCGTAGTGCGACACAGCCCGTGTCCGGTGTTGGTGGTGCGCTCCAGGTAAGGGAGCGGGTGGTAAATTCAAATCACCTGCGGGGTGTTGCCATCCCGCAGGTGACTGACTTAACCGGCAGTGGTGGGTTGGCCCGGCTTGACGATCTTGCCGGTGCGCAGGCAACGGGTGCAGATGCGAACCCGTTTAATGGCACCGTTGATCACCGCACGCACCTGCTGAATGTTGGGGTGAAAAACCCGCTTGGTGTGACGCTTTGAATGGCTGACATTGTTGCCAGACATGCGGCGCTTGCCGCAGTAATCACATACATTTGCCATCGTAAAATCTCCGACCGCCCCATTCTGTCACAACACCGTCAGGGGCCACACACGGTGTGGAAAAAAGAACCCGGAATTATAGACAGGTAAATCCGATTCGGCAAGCATCTTCCCAAACCGGGGCCACAGCCCCTGTCGCAAACGGTCCCAAAACGACCTCGGCGCCCCCTCAAAAAGCCCTGCCAGAGCCGCTCAAAGAGCTGCTGCGGCCCTTGTCGTTTGCCGCCGACCCGGCCTCGCCTATCGAGCGGATTCGCGGGGTAGACCAACTGGTGCGGACCCGGGTAAGCCAGTGGCGTCATCAGATGAAAGACGACCTGTCTGCCTGCAAACAGGCCGACCGCTGGCTGTCATTGCTACGCAATTTTGCCGCCCGACCTGCGGCTAAAAAAAGACAGATACTGGCTACCCTGCTGGCGGAGATTCAGGCCCTGTCGGAACCGAACCAGCCGGATGCCCCGCCTGCTCCCCGCAAGAAGGCCCGCGCGATGGCGAACTCCAAAGCGGTCACCGAGGCCATCACCCTGCAAAGCCCGGTCACCTGTCTGCCCGGAGTGGGGCCGGGCCGGATGGCCAAACTGGCCAAGCTCAATATTCGTACGCTGGACGACCTGCTGCTACATCTGCCCACACGCTACGAAGACCGGCGCGAGATCACCCCGCTGGAACGCTTGCAGATCGGCGATACGGTCACCGTGCGGGCGCGGCTGGTGTCGGTGGCACTCAAACCGACCGCACGGCGGGGGTTTTCGATCGTCGATGGGGCCATTACCGACGATGAGGGGCTGGGTGGGCTGGTGGTGGTACGCTGGTTCAATCAGGCCCACCGGGCGCGACAGCTTAAGGTGGATGATCTCTACCTGTTCTGCGGCAAGGTGGGGGCCGACCGGGGCGGCCAGTATCTGGTGCTGGAGAACCCGTCGGTAGAGCCGTGGCAAGAGGGCGCGGATACCATGCACAGCGGGCGGGTGGTGCCGATCTACCCGGCCACCGCCGGGGTGACCCCCACCCAATTGCGTAGCTGGATGGCCTGGACGCTGGCACGGGTTACTCTGCCGGAGCCGCTACCTGCGGCCCTGCGTAAGCAGTGGGTACTGCCGGAGAGGGCGACTGCATTCCATCTGGTGCACCGACCGGAAACCATGGAGCAGCCGGATCAAGGCATCCGCCGACTGGCCTTTGAGGAATTTTTCTGTCTGCAACTGGGGCTGGCCCTGCGCCAGCGTGGGCGGCAGGTGAAGCGGACCGGCATTGCCATTGCCAAGCGTCCAGGCACGCTGGAGGCGCGGCTGCGCAAGGCCTTGCCGTTTGGCCTGACCGGCGCACAGACGCGGGTACTGGGGGAGATTCGTGCCGATCTGGCGCGGGGGGTGCCCATGCACCGGCTGTTGCAGGGCGATGTGGGCTGCGGCAAGACCGTGGTGGCCCTGCTGACCTTGCTGGCCGCCATCGATCACGGCTATCAGGGGGCATTGATGGCCCCCACCGAGGTGCTGGCCGAGCAGCACTACCGCAAGCTGCAACAACTGCTGGACGGGTTGCCCGTTGAGGTGGTGCTGCTGACCGGCGCAGTGCAGGGCAAAAAAAAGCGGCTGGACCGGATTGCGCAGGGCGATGTGGCGCTGGTGGTGGGCACGCAGGCGTTGATTCAGGACAAGGTGACCTTTGCCAAACTGGGGCTGGTGGTGATCGACGAGCAGCACCGTTTCGGCGTGCGCCAACGGGCCAGCCTGGGCAACAAGGGCGCGGCACCGCATATTCTGGCCATGACCGCCACCCCCATCCCCCGCAGCCTGGCCATGACCCTGTATGGCGATCTGGACCTTTCGGTGATCGACGAGTTGCCGCCGGGGCGTACCCCCATCAAGACCAAGCGCTTTGGCGAAGGTCGTCGTCAGGAGGTGTACCGCACGGTCCGCCAGCAGGTGGAAGCGGGCCATCAGGCCTATATTGTCTATCCATTGGTAGAGGCGTCGGAGAAGGTCGATCTGCGTGACGCCACCGCCGCCTATGAGGAGCTACAGGCAGGGCCGCTGCACGGGTTGCGACTGGGGTTGTTACATGGCCGCATGAAGACCGAGCAAAAGCTGGCGGTCACCGGGGCATTTTCACGGGGGGAGTTGCAGGTGCTGGTCACCACCACAGCGGTGGAGGTGGGGCTGGACGTGCCCGCAGCGACGGTCATGGTGGTAGAGCATGCCGAGCGTTTTGGGCTGGCCCAGCTACATCAGTTGCGCGGGCGGGTGGGGCGTGGTGAGCACGCCAGCGTCTGTCTGCTGGTGGCCGGGGTCAAGCTCACCACCGAGGGCCGTGCCCGCCTGCAGGCGCTGGTGGACAGTCAGGACGGGTTTGTGATTGCCGAGCGCGACCTGACCATTCGTGGACCGGGCGAAATGTTTGGCCCGCGCCAGTCCGGTTTGCCAGAATTAAAGGTGGCCAACCTGTTGCGGGACGGGGTGTTGCTGACCGCAGCAAGGGAGGCCGCTCGCCAGTTGCTGGAGGCCGACCCGGATCTGGATCAGCCGTCCCATCAACTGCTGCGCGGCACCGTCACCCGGCTGTGGCGACACCACCTGAAATGGGGGGCCGTAGGGTAGCTGAAATCGTTGCCATTTTGACCGATCCATCCTAGGATGAACACTATGAGGTTGCGACCCGGATTGACCGTCACTACCGTCTGTTGTCTGGCCTTGGTGGGGCTGGTGGCCTGTGCTCGTATTGTACCGGTCCCGGAGCCGGGGGTGACTGCCTCCTCGGACCGCCACGGTACCATGCAGGAGACCGACCACCTGCTGATTACGGTGCGGGTGAAAGGGTGGCGCAACACCCCCTATATCTCTCGCTTGCAGCCGTATGTGACGCCGCTCTATCTACAGATTCGGAATACCGGCGATACCTCGGTGCCATTTTCCCTCGCCAATGTGGTGTTGGTAGACCAGGAGGACACCCTCTACCGCCCCCTGTCGCCGGAGCGGCTGGAGGCACTGTTGCGAGGTAGCGGTGGTGCCCTTGCCACCGGGGGAATCGCAGGAGAGGCGGGTGCTGCCCCCTGGAACAGCGATCTGGCGGCCACGCTGGGGTCGTTGACCGATGGTGATATCCCCCCCGATACGCAGATGCGCGGGGCGCTCTATTTTCCACAACAAATTCTTTGGGCCGACACCCTGACCTTGCGTCTCAAGGTAGCTGGTGCCGTAAGGGAGTTCCATTTTCGTGTCCGCTAACCTGATTCAACCGCAATTTTTACAACGCCATAAACTGGCGGCAGTCGACGTGGGCACCAACACCCTGCGGCTGCTCATCGCAGATGTAGACAGCACCGGACAGGTCACCTCGCTCCATACCGAGCGTGACATGGTGCGGCTGGGGCAAGGGCTGGCGGCCAGCGGTTCACTCTGTGATGAAGCCATGGACCGGGCGATTGTGACCATGCGCCGTTTTGCTGAAGCCATCGGCAGCCACGCCCCGGAGCAGGTGGTCGCCATGGCCACCAGTGCCGTGCGGGAGGCCGATAACGGCCAGTTGTTGATCGATCGTTTTCGCGAGGAGGTGGGGGTCGATGTGGCCATCATCAATGGTGAAGAGGAGGCCCGCCTGACCAGCATTGGTGCAGGTGCGGTGCTGACCGGCGATCTGGGCAACCTGATGATTACCGACATTGGCGGTGGCAGTACCGAACTGATTCAACTGGTGGAGGGGCAGATCCGGGCGCGGGTATCGGTGCCGT
>JALWRU010000091.1 GCA_026994095.1 Nitrospira sp.
ATTGCGGCAGCCGCTGAAGGGTTTTCGGCCTCGGGCTCTGCTGATTTTCGTTATGCGATTCAGCTCCGCTCCGGACCCAAGCCAACCCAGCCTGCACAGCTTCCCAAGCTGGCTGCCCTCAAAGAGCATTGGCTCTATGAGCTTAAATCCAAGCGCGATGGTCGGGTGGTGTATCGGCTGCGGCTGGGGTTTTTTAGCTCACCGAAAGACGGCAACAAACTAAGAAAGTCGCTGGAAAAAGACTTCCCCGGTAACTGGGTGATTGGCACCAAGGCGGCAGAGTGGAAGCTGGCCAAAAAGAACCGCATCAAGGTTCCCGGTAGCCGCAAACTAAAATCCACCAAGGTGGCCAAAAAAGCCAAGGCCAGCAAGCGCTCCAAATCCAAATCGCTGGCCAATCGGCCCTTTGCCATCCAGTTGCGTCGATCGGCTGAACCCATCGACCCTAAAACCGTGCCCAAGCTGCGCCTGTTCAAGGACTACCAGCTTTATGTGGCAGAGCTGGATCGCAAAGGGCGCACCCTGTACCAACTCCGCCTGGGGTTCTTCTCGGCCGCGCGAGAGGCGATTCCGGTACAACAGGAGCTAAATAAACTCTTTCCCGGCAACTGGGTGGTGCGCACCTCCGACGAAGAGCGCGCCCGGTGGTCCAAACACCGCATCAAGCCGCGCCTGAAATCGCCAGAAAAAGCCAAACGAAAGGCCCTTAAAATTGCCCGAAGGGCGGCCAAAAAAGCTGCTGAGCGGGCGGCCAGAGAAGCGGCCAACGCCGCCAAGCTGGCCGCAGAAGCCGAAGCGGCCAACAAACCTTACGCCCTCCAGTTACTGCGCTCGTCTACCCCCATCGCGCCCAGTTCGGTTCCCAAGCTCAAAATCTTCCGCAAACAACTGCTGTATGTGGTGGAAAGCACCAAGGCGGGTAAAAAGCGGTACGAATTGCGGCTCGGCTTTTTTGCCAACGCCAAAGAAGCCACTGCGCTGCAAAAAACCCTCGAAACCGACTTCCCCGGCAACTGGGTAGTGCGTGTATCGGAGGCTGAGCAGGCCAAGGCACAGGGACGCCTGATCAAACCCAAGAAATCGTCCCGGCCCAAATCAGGCAAGTCTCCTAAAAAATTGTTCGCCCGCAAATCTGCGGTGGTACGCCCTTACGTACTACAGTTGCGCCTATCGAACAAACCCATTGATCCTGCGTCCGTACCCAAGCTGGACCTTTATCGGGGCAACACACTCTATGTGGTCACGACCCCTCAGGGTGCGGACACCCGCTATGAGTTACGACTGGGGTTCTTCGCCTCTGCCAAGGAGGCCGCCGCTCTCCAAAAACAGTTAAAGGCGACCTTCCCGGACAACTGGGTGGTGCGGGCCTCCAAGGCCGAACGAGACCAGGCCTCCAGCAACCGCATCAAACCCAGATTACGACTGGCAGCCGTACCCAAACCGAAGAAACAGAAGCCACCTAAATCTGCCAAACCGGCAGAAAAAGAAAAGTCGCTGGTCAACCGTGCAGTACTGAGCAAACCACTACCGGAGGAGGAAGGCGCCAAGGTCAAAGAGTTGATGAAACGGGGCCGAAATGCCATCACCCGTGGCGATCAGCGGACAGCCATTCGCATCTTCACCAAAGTATTGGAATACCCGGAGTTCTCGGGCCGCGCCAACGCGCTGGAATTCCTGGGCTTGGCGCGAGAGCGCAACGGCCAGTCGGCCCATGCCATCGCCCGCTATCGGGAGTATCTGGTGCGTTACCCGGAGGGCCGGGGTGCATCCCGTGTGCAGCAACGGCTGGCTGGCCTGGAGACTGCCCCGCAAACCCCCCGCGCCCGCCTGGATTCTGGCAAATCCCGAGCCTCAGAAGTCCAGTGGGAGGTCTATGGGGGGCTATCCCAGTTCTATCGGCAGGAGTACAACGGTCAGGATGTCACCAGTCAGGCGCTGGTGGAATCCATTCTTACCACCGATCTGGATTTGAATACCCGTCGCCGGGGGGATGACTGGACCATCCGTACCCGCTTCTCCGGCGACAACCAGTACAACTTCGATCAGGCCATGAACAAGAGCTCCTGGCGCATCTCTACGGCCCAGATTGACGCCCAGCGGCGCTCCCATCCGGCGGCGGCACGGTTCGGTCGACAGACCCAGACCACCGGCGGTGTACTGGGACGATTCGACGGATTGGTGACCCACTACCGGGTGGCCTCCAAAACCCAGCTCAACTTTGTGGCCGGGTTCCCGGTGGACTTCGCTACCGCCGATCGGGTGGTGACCAGCAAACACTTCTTTGGCCTGAACATGGATCTGGGGACCTTTGCCGAGGTTATCGACATGAACCTGTTCCTGATCCAGCAGACCACCCACGCGGTGGTGGACCGCCGAGCCACCGGCATCGAGATGCGCTACTTCCGTCCCGACCGCTCGGTATTTGCGGTGCTGGACTACGACATCATGTTTGGCGCCCTCAATACCTTCCTGCTGTTGGCCAACTGGACCCTGGCGGATCAAAGCACAATCAACCTGTCTCTGGACCACCGCCGCACACCGGTGCTGACCACCAGCAACGGTCTGCAAGGGCAGTCGGTCAATGGTGGACCGATCACACCCACTAATCCGCCAGAAGACCGGGTCGATAACCTGGTGGACCGCGTGGGTCAGTCCCGTGCCGTACAACTGGCCAATGACCGCACACCCATCAGCCGCACGCTGACGCTGGGGTACTCCCACCCCATGGATGAACGGGTCCGCATCAACGGTGATATCACCTTGACGACCCTGTCCGACACCATCGGTGATGTGGGGATTGATCCGGTACCGGGGACCGGGGTCGAGTACTTCTTTACCGGTCAGGCGGTGGTGAATGAGCTATTCCAGGACGGTGACATCACCATCCTGAGCATCCGCTATGGCCGCACCAGCGCGTCATCGTCTACCTCCATCCAGTTGGATAGCCGCTACCCCAAGGGCAACGGCTGGCGGCTCAACCCGCGGGTGCGTACCGATATCCGTAATAACTTTAACGACCAGTCCCAACAGATCGCAGTGCGGCCCACCATGCGCGCTGACCTGCGGGTGATTCGCCAACTTAATCTGGAATTTGAGGGTGGTGGTGACTGGTCCCACACCTTCCTGCCCGGACCTGATGAAGCGACCTGGGGTTACAACATGAGCCTCGGCTTCCGTATGGACTTCTAGGGTACAGCCAGACTGTCGCCAAAGCGCAACACCGCGCCCGGGTTGCCGCTCTGGGCAGCCGCCCTGTCCAACGCCAGGTTGTGATACTGAATCAGACCTGTGTGAGCCATTGCTGGTGGCGGGCATCACGACCACCAACCACATCGAAGTAGGCCCGCTGTAACGCCTCGGTAATCGGGCCGCGTTTACCGGAGCCGACCTGACGATGATCCAACTCGCGGATCGGGGTCACTTCTGCGGCACTGCCGGTAAAGAAGGCCTCTTGCGCCAGATAGATGTCATCACGGGTCAAGGGCGCTTCGGCCACCGGTATCCCCTGCTCCCGCGCCAACACCAGAACCGTATCGCGGGTAATACCATCCAGCATCGAGGTAAGCGGTGGTGTCGTGAGAACCCCGTTTTTAACGATAAACAGGTTCTCTCCCGACCCTTCGGCCACAAAGCCGTCTACATCCAGCAGCAGCGCCTCGTCGAAGCCACAAGATTTGGCCTCCCGTTTGGCCAACACTGAATTGACGTAATAACCGGACACCTTGGCGCGGGTCATGGACACGTTCACATGGTGGCGAGAAAACGACGAGGTCTGCACACGAATACCGTGCTCCAGCGCCTCCTCACCCAGATAGCTGCCCCAGGGCCATACGGCAATGCTCACCCGAATCCGGTTGTCCGGCGCGTAAATGCCCATCATCCCTTCGCCGGAGAAGACAATCGGGCGGATATAACAGGCATCCAGATCGTTGGCGCGAATCGACTCGATGATGGCCTGATTGATCTCATCCTCGCTGAAGGGGATCTCCATGCGCAGAATGTGGGCAGAGCCAAACAGCCTGCGGGTATGCTCTGGCAGCCGGAACACGGCACTGTGATCGGCCCCGCGATAGCAGCGAATGCCCTCAAATACACCAATGCCGTAGTGGAGGGCATGGGTCAATACGTGAACCTGGGCGTCCTGCCAAGGAACCATCTCCCCGTCCATCCATATGACTTTACCCTCTGGTGCCATGGCACTGCCCTTTCGCAAACACAAAAATAGAAGCGGTTAAGTATACTGGAATTGGGGTCGGTTTTATCCCCCTGGGCCAACAGGCAGCAGAAAACCGGCCCGAACCGGACGGCTTCAGCGGGGGCGTGCCTGCCGTTGGCGGCTGACCCGGTCCAGAATATGACCGGCGACCTGCTGCTTGGACAGCAATGGCAAGGCCTCTGCCTCACCATCGGAGCCGATCAACACCACCCGATTGGTCTGCACCGCAAAACCGGCGTCGTCGGAGCTGATATCGTTGGCCACAATCAGGTCCAGCCCCTTGGCTTCCAACTTCTGCCGGGCGTAGCGTTCAACCTGCTCACTCTCGGCGGCAAACCCCACCCGAATGAGCCCGTCACGACCCTTGCCACGGGTCGATAGCAGAATATCTTCGGTACGCACAAACGCGATATCGCTGGCGGCCTGCTGCTTTTTAACCTTTTGCTGGTGGCGCTCTGCCGGACGAAAGTCCGATACTGCCGCCGCCATCACCAACACGCTGGATTGCGCCAGATGGCTGCCTACCGCCTGCGCCATTTCGGCGGCAGAGGTGACGTCTACCCGGGCACAACCCACCGGGGTGGGCAGTTCGCTGGGGGCACTGATGAGTGTCACCTGCGCCCCCCGTCGGGCGGCCTCGTCAGCCACCGCAAAGCCCATGCGGCCTGTACTGGGGTTGGACAAAAAACGGACCGGATCCAGATGTTCACGGGTGGCTCCAGCGGTCACCAGCACCGACTCACCGGTCAGCGAAGTCTCAGCCGCTTGCGGTGAGTCTACGCAGGACGATTCAGACACCATGAGCGCCAACGCTTCAATGATCTGTGGCACCTCCTGCATACGGCCTACGCCGCTCAGACCAGAGGCCAGTGAGCCGTCTTCAGGGCCGGTAAAGCGCACCCCACGCTGTTGTAAGGTCGCCACATTGGCACGGGTCGCCGGATGCTCCCACATGCCCCCATCCATGGCCGGGGCCACCAGTACCGGGCCGCGCATGGCCAGCAACAGTACCCCCAGCGCGTCATCGGCCAGACCCTGCGCATAGCGGGCCAGACGATCGGCAGTGATGGGGGCCACCAGCGCAACATCGCAGGTCTCTGCCAAATGAATATGGGAGTTGGCTTGCTCGGCGAACAGGTCGGTCACCACCGGGCGGGACGAGACACTCTCGAAGGTCAACGGGGTCACAAAGCGGGTGGCAGCCCCGGTCATGACCACCGACACCTCTACCCCTTGATCACGTAAACGGCGCACCAGCTCGACGGACTTGTACACCGCAATGCTGCCGCTCACTCCGAGCAGCAGTCGCAGGCCGTTAAGCCGGGGGTCGCTCATCTGGTCACTCCCGGTACCACCGGGATGCGCCCACTAGCTGGACGGTTTGTCCGCAGGGGCGTCATCTTTTGCCGGTGCAGCCGAGGCCGAAGCCCGCTCCGGGGCAGGCGGGTGCGGCGCAAACAGGGCCTGACCCTCTTCATCCACGTAGGACAGGCGGGTCTCGGTCAACACCTCTTTGTAGAGCGCCTCGTCACGACTACGAGACTCCAGCGCATCGTTGCCCATGGCAAAATCGATCTTGCCAGCCTGCAATTCCGCCAGCGCCTGGGTGGTGGGCTTGTAGTAAGGCACCTCAACCCGTGCCGGGTTGCCCTTGTTGAGCTGCAAGGCACGCTGGGCCGCCAGCACACAGGCCAGATACTTACTGGTCACACCGCTTTCGGCACGGTCCAGGGGCAAACTCACCAAGTCTTTCATATACACCACTCCAAAGTCGTTAGAACCGCCTATTGTATGCTAAAACGTACGCCGAAACCAGTCTTCATCCAGCCCGGTACGCCGGGCATGGGCCGCCCGGATCACTGATTCAAGGGTTCGGCTGGATTCCTCCAGATCGTCATTGATGATGACGTAGTCAAACAGATCGATACGGGCCACCTCTTTTACCGCGATGGTCATGCGTCGATCAATCTCATCCTCGGTATCTTTGCCGCGAGAGGTCAGCCGCGCACGTAACTCGTCAAAGCTGGGCGGCAGGATCAGGCAGAACACCCCGTCCACCCCCATCTCCTTGATGGTGGCCACCCCCTGCACGTCCAGATCGAGCAGCACGTCGATGCCCTCGTCCCGCATCTGGTTCACCTCGGCTTTGGGGGTGCCGTAGAAGTTGCCGTGCACCTCGGCCCACTCCAGAAAATCCCCGGCCTTGATCATTTCATCAAAGCGGCCGGTATCGACAAAATGGTAGTGCTCCCCGTCCTGCTCCCCTTCACGCGGGCGACGAGTGGTGTAGGAGATGGCGTACCGCAGCCGCGAGAAGCGCTCGGTCATCTGCACACACAGGGTGGTCTTGCCCGCCCCGGACGGGGCCGCCACCGCCAGCAACAGGCCACGTTGTTTGCGCCAGGGGGTACTATTCGACATTCTGCACCTGCTCCCTCAGCTTTTCGATTTCGCCCTTCAACCAGACCACTTCCGCCGCAATCGTTGCATCCTGACATTTGGAGCCGATGGTATTGATCTCGCGGTTGAACTCCACCAGTAAAAAATCCAGGGTTCGCCCCACCGGCTCATCGCTGGACAGCGCCCTGGTAAATTGCTCCAGATGGCTTTGCAGCCGGGTCAGCTCTTCGGTAACATCGGCACGGTCCGCCAGCAAGGCCACCTCCTGTGCCAGCCGGTCCGGGTCGATGGCGGCATCATCCAGCAATGCCGTGACCCGCTTTTGCAGCCGTCCATGAATCTCTGCCACCGCCTGCGGCTTGCGGCGTGCGATACGAGCGATGCCGTCGGCCACCTGGACCAGACGGTCACTTAAATCCGTGTGCAGGGCGTCACCTTCCCGGCCCCGCATCTGCATTACAGCTTCGCAGGCGCGGGTCAGGCAGGGCATCAGACGGGCCGTAACCGCATCCTCATCTACACACTGCTCAGCCGATACCACCACACCGGGAAGTGCCAGTATCCGGGTCGGATCGATGGCCTGATCGGTCTGCTTGCTGGCCCACTCCAGATACCGCCGGGCCTGTGCCTCATCGACCACCGGAGCGCCGTTGCCACCCGCCCCATCCAGCGAGATTCCCACCTCCACCCGGCCCCGGTGCAGATGCCGGGAAACGGCCTTTTTCACCGCCGCCTCCTCGCTGCTCCAGCGCTTGGGCAGCCGCACACGAATATCCAGATGTTTATGATTTACCGTACGAATCTCGACCACCAGACCGGAGTCATCAACGATCTGGGCATACCCGGTCATGCTCGTCAACGGCATGTTACGGCGTATCCTGCCGGTCCACCCGCACACGCGCCATATTGCGCTTGCCCGCCCGCACCAGATAGTCGCCACCAGCGGCCAGTTGGTAATCCGTGTCGGTGATGCGTTCGCCGTCCACCTGTACCGCACCGCCCTGAATCCGCCGGCGGCCCTCGGAGTTGCTGGGCAGCCCCATGGCCTTTAATACCTCTGGCAGCCACAGGCCGTCCCCGTCACAGGTCAACTCCAGCATGGGCAGATTGTCCGGGACCTCCTTGCGGGAGAAGCGTGAGGTAAATGCCTCCAGTGCCCCGGCGGCGGCCTCGTCCCCGTGAAAACGGGCGACCAGTGTGCCTGCCAACCGTTTTTTGGTGTCCATGGGGTGATCATTCTGGACCGAATCCAGCGGCCAGTCGGTCAGCAGCTCAATATAGCGCCCCATCAACTCGTCCGACAGGGACATGAGTTTGCCAAACATCTCGTCCGGGGTATCGGTCACGCCAATGTAGTTACCGTAAGACTTGCTCATCTTACGCACCCCGTCGGTGCCCTCCAGCAACGGCATGGTCATGATGGACTGGGGTGTCTGGCCATAGGATTTCATCAGGTCCCGACCCACCAACAGGTTGAAGGTCTGATCGTTGCCACCCAACTCCACGTCGGGTGTTAACGCCACCGAGTCATACCCCTGCATCAGCGGATACAAAAACTCATG
>JALWRU010000092.1 GCA_026994095.1 Nitrospira sp.
ATACCCGACGGCACGGACGAGAACGACAATGTGGAGGTTCGCCGTTGGGGCAGCCCGACCGCCCTGTCGTTTGAGCCGCTGGCCCACGATGTATTGGGTGAGCAGTCAGGCTGGATGGACTTTGCCCGCGCCACCAAAATTGCTGGTGCCCGCTTCTCGTCCTACTCCGGCCCCTTGGCCCGCATGGAACGGGCACTGTCAGCACTGATGCTCGACCTGCATACGGGTAAGCACGGTTTTACCGAAACGGTGGCCCCCTATATGGTCAACGAAGCGGCCCTC
This sequence comes from Nitrospira sp., assembly GCA_026994095.1. Lineage (GTDB taxonomy): Bacteria > Nitrospirota > JACRHL01 > JACRHL01 > JACRHL01 > JALWRU01. The sequence continues at coordinate 283 of JALWRU010000092.1, forward strand.
ATCGGCACCAGTCAGCTACCCAAGTTTGAAGAGGACCTGTTCAAAATCCCAGCCGACGGGCTGTACCTGATCCCTACCGCTGAAGTGTCGCTCACCAACCTCTATCAGGGGGAGGTGCTGACCGAGGCGGAGTTGCCCATTAAGATGACCGCCTTTTCGCCCTGCTTTCGGCGCGAGGCCGGTACCTACGGCAAGGATACCCGTGGTCTGATTCGTCAGCACCAGTTCCATAAGGTGGAGATGGTCATGCTGTCTCACCCGGATCAGTCCGACCAGCAACTGGAATTTTTGACCGGCTGCGCCGAGAAAGTTCTGCAACTACTGGAGCTACCCTACCGGCTGGTGAATTTATGTGCCGGGGACTTGGGTTTTGGGGCCAAAAAGACGTATGATATTGAGGTTTGGTTGCCCGCCCAGGACACCTTCCGGGAGATTTCTTCCTGTTCCAGTTTTGGTGAGTTTCAGGCCCGTCGTGCGGGTATCCGGTTTAAGGCCGGTACCGGCAAGCCTCGTTTTGTCCACACCCTGAACGGCTCCGGCCTTGCGGTGGGACGAACGCTGGTCGCGGTAATGGAAAATTACCAGCAGGAAGACGGTTCGATCTTGGTGCCAGACGCCCTGCGCCCCTACATGGGGGGGCTGGAGCGGATTGAGGCGGCGTCCTGACCGAGGGGTTCGGCGGAGTGGGTTCGGAGGAGTGGCCGAGTGGTTGATGGCGGCGGTCTTGAAAACCGTTGGGTGAAAGCCTCGGGGGTTCGAATCCCTCCTCCTCCGCCAGTCGCTTAAGGTGGGGGGAACAGATCGGTCTCTGTGTGCGGAGGTCGATCAGACAATTTGATTTTTGGAGAGGTGGCCGAGTTGGCTGAAGGCGCTCGCCTGCTAAGTGAGTGTAGGGTCATAAAGCCTTACCGAGGGTTCGAATCCCTCCCTCTCCGCCATTTTTTGCACCCCATCGGGTGCCACACGGTGACCGCATGACGATACAGGGTTGGATTTCAGGGGCCGTCGGGTTGATGCTGGTAGCGGCCTGTTCACCAGCAGATGACAATACCAGCCACCCGGTAGAGAAAGCCGCCGCTCCGGCGATGGAGCAGTCCACCCCGGCGCCCAGCCCCCACGGCGATACCATGCCCGCCAACCCCCACGCCACCGGTATGCCAGCCAGCAGCCCTCATGAAGGGGTCAAGGCAGCCAGCCCCCACAGCACCATCAATGTGGCCGGAGCCTCCAAAAAAGGCACCATTCTGGTACCGGAGTCGGTACGCGGGCACTGGCAGGGCGCTACATTTATTATCGTTGATCGTACCAATTCCAAGGTAGAAGAGGTCACCATCAAACTGGACGACACCTACGTGTTTGCCGGTGGCAAGGTGAAACTCACCTTGGATGAGTTCCTGCCCGACCTGCGCATTCAGGACAACAACGTCTACACCTCCATGTCCAACGACCCCAACAATCAGGCCGCCATGGTGACCATCACCGAAAACGGCTCCGAGCTGTTTGACGGCTGGCTGTTTTCTGACTTTCCGGAAGTCCACAAGTTCGAACATGACCGCTTCGGGGTCACGTTAAAGACCGGCAACCCGGCCTAGGCGTTCAGGCACCCTACCGGGAGCACAGGCCGTGACGTTCAGTTCACCGCCGGTTACGCGCCGCCCCGGACCCACATTCACTATCGCGCTGCTCTTGCTGGGGATTCTGGCGCTGACCCTGCGCTGGCACCCGGCCCCGCCCGAAGTTCTCTACCCGGACGCTGCCACCTACATGCGGCAGGCGGCAGGATATCTGGAGGGGCAACCCTCCATCGCTCCGCCCTGGAACCGTCTGCCCGCTGGCGGACCGATCTACCCTGCATTGACCGCCGTTACCGCCACCATCACTGGCGATGTAGAGTCCGGCGGGCGGTGGGTCTCTCGCCTTTCCGGCCTGTTCGCGGTGCTGGCGGTGGCCTGGTTTACCTGGTTGCTGGCTGGCCCGCTGGCGGCACTGGCGGCGGGGCTGTTGATGGCAGTCGAGCCACGACTGATTCACTTCTCTGAGGTGGGACTGACCGAATCACTCTATCTGGCCCTGTGGACCGGGGCCATGGTGCTGGTCTGGCGCAGTCTGCAACCGCAACGACGAGGGTGGCACGAGGTCGCCGCCGGGGTACTGTTGGGGGCGCTGTTATTGACCCGCGCCATCGGTGTAGTGTGGCTACCGTTGGTACTCATGGTGGTGGCAACCCACGGCATGGCGTTCTCCCGCGAGGGTGCCCGCCTCTGTGGCCTACGGCTGGGGCGCATTGTTGTGGGGGCCACGCTGCTGGTACTGCCCTACCACGCCATCGCCTGGCAACAAGGCTGGACTACCGCCTTTGATACCCACTCCAGCGAAGTGGTCAAACACCACAACCAGCATTCATTCGTAGCTACGACCAACCATCCATCGCCCGCTGTCCCGGTACAGGTGGTCACCGCGACACCTTCAGACCTGCTCAAAGAGGCCAAGGCCCTTAGGGCCACCCTATACCGACAGGCGCGAGAGCTTGGTCAGCTATTTCCACCACTCATTTGGTTGCTGGCAGCGGTGGGGGTATTGGCGAGGATGATCCGACCCGGACCAACCTCGCGCATCCTCGAAGTGCTGCTACTGGGAGGCGGGCTGGGCTACCTGGTGGCGCTGGCGCTGTTTAATACCAGTCTGGCGCGTTATCTGTTGTCGTTAAGCCCGGTCATTTTTATCTACGCGGGTTTTGGCATACTGGGGCTGGCACAGGGACTGTGCCGGTTACTCGGCAATACCCCGCTCTACCCCAACGCCCGGCGGTTGGCGATCGGCACGTTGGGGGGCGTCGCGCTGGTGGGTAGTTGGCAATTGCACGCGGTCTACGAAGTCCCGCTGAAAACCTATCCTGACGTGGCGACCCTGGCCCAACAGGCACGGGATACGGCCCGGCTAAACGACCCGGTCATGGTCTACGCCAACCACGCCTTCATGCCCTATTACTTAAATGGCTACTGGGTACGCCTGCCTGCTCGCCCGGAAGTGCTGGCCAAGGCCACCACCCCACGCCTGCCTGCCGCCAGCAAGGTGGTGGTGCTGGACGCGGCCTACCCGGAGCGGTGGCAAGGCTGGCAAGAGGCTGTTTTCAACCGCACCCCGGTGAACGGTTTCTATCCGGTGGCGCAACACTACTTCCCCGGTCACCAACGCCTGCTGACGGTATTCGCCGACCGCCCGGCTACTGCCGATGTGGCGCGGGACGATCCGTTAGTGCTGCTTGCCCAGGGACGGCTGATGGCGGCCCAGCGGGCCGTTTCCGGGTCATCGCCGTCGGCGACAGGCCACCGCATCGCTGCACTGGTGGAGATGATTCAGGGGCAGTATTTCCCGCAGCGGCTTGCCCCGGCGCTGGTCCACTATCAGGCGGCAGCCGATTCACCGGACGAGGCAACACCTGACATACCCACCACACCCCGCGTCTACTGGTCGTTACCTCCCGGCGAGTTGTATCTGGGCACCGGCCCAACGGCGACTCGCTGGAACCGTGCCGCGCTGCTGCTGACCCAACGACGGGCGGACGAGGCGTGGCAGATGTTATCACCGTTGACAGAGCATTTCTCACAGGACCCTCGTTTCCACTATCTACAGGGTGCCACGCTGGCCGCGCAGGGGCGCTTTCCTGCGGCAATCAAGGCATTAAACACGGCAGTACAAGGGTTGCCCGACGATCCTGCGGTGGCCGTCGCCCATGCCAATGCGCTGGCCATGGGCGGGCGACTTCCTGAGGCGGTGACCGCCTATCAAGACCTGCTGCGAAAACAGCCAAGAAATATCGGTCTATGGCTGAACCTGGCGCAGGCCCAGTGGATGCTGGGCGACAGTGACGCCAGTCGCAGGGCGATTCTCCGGGCCAAAAAACTGCCCAAAAGTGACGCCAACAAACGCCGAATCAAGGCCCTTTTCAACCGCCTGCAACAAGGCCAGCCAGCCGGACAATAGGCGTTCGCCCGATCGTTCTCCGTAAAAACACTTGGTTATCGAACAAACCTAATGTATGGTAGCGAAATTCCTTCTTGTCGATGATCGCTACCCGGTCCGACCCTGAAGGATCGCGTCTCCGGCTGTTTCTTAAGGCCTCCGCTTTTTCAACCAAAGTGGATCTTGGGGTTGGCGACGCAACGACAACTGCATCAGCGTAGTTGTTGTACATCGTCAGGAACCCGCGCTCACCTTTTTATAATTGAACTGTGGCCGCAAACGCACCTCTGTTTTTCTGGTGCGGTTCTTGGTTTTTTACACTGATGCGCCGCCTTGGTATGCGAGGCACGCAGATTGGATTTATTTTGTCTTTTCATGAACTTGGGCTAGCCCCCAACTTAATCCGCGCACTCGAGGATTGCAAATTCACCACCCCGACCGAGATCCAGCAGCAGGCCATTCCGCTGGCGCTGGACGGCCGCGATCTGATGGCCTCCGCCCAGACCGGCTCCGGTAAGACCGCCGCCTTCGTGCTGCCCATTTTGCAGCGGCTGGCCGAGCTTAAAAAAGAGCAGCGAGAGAATGGCCGTCAGGAGCCGCAGCACGACAACCGCGATCGACGTGGAGGCCGTAACGGTCGTGGCCGCGGTCGTGGCCGTGGCGAAGGCCCGCTGGCCTTGATCCTCACCCCGACCCGCGAACTGGCCACCCAGATCTGCGACGTGATCGCCGAGTTGGGCCGTCACGCCCGTCCTCGATTTGGTGCGGTTGTTGGCGGTGTGTCCTACAACCCCCAGGAGCGGCTGCTGAGCAACCCGCTGGACATTCTGGTGGCCACCCCCGGTCGTTTGATCGACCACATGCAGCAGGGCATGGCCCGCTTTAACCGGCTGGAGATCATGGTGCTGGACGAGGCTGACCGCATGCTCGACATGGGCTTCATCAAGCCGGTAGAGCAGATTCTGGCAGCCACCCCGGACAGCCGCCAGACCCTGTTGTTCTCCGCTACACTGGAGGGTGACATCGCCCGGGTAACCAAACGTCATCTGAAGGACCCGGCCCGCATTCAGTTGGCCCACTCCAAGCAGCGCCATGAGGACATCACCCAGTTCATGCATGTGGCCGATGGCCTCAAGCACAAGAAGGCCGTGCTGGCCCACTTGCTGGATAACCCCGAACTGTCGCAGGCGGTGGTCTTCACTGCCACCAAGTGGCGCGCCAAGTCGCTGGCCGAAGAGTTGGGCAACGCAGGCCACCCCTGCACCCCGCTGCACGGTGACATGACCCAGGCGGCCCGTCGCAAGGCGGTGGATCGTCTGCGCGAGGGCAAGGTCCGCATTCTGGTGGCTACCGACGTGGCTGCCCGTGGGCTGGACGTTCCGGGCATCAGCCACGTCATCAACTTTGAGCTGCCCACCACGCCGGAAGACTACATCCACCGCATTGGTCGTACCGGTCGTGCGGGTTCCACCGGTACGGCGGTCAGTCTGGTGGCCCACGCGGATGGCAAAAAGCTCAGCCAGATCGAACGGTTGACCGGCTCCTCCATCGAAAAACGCTCCCTGCCTGACAATCTGGCACCGCTGCCGGACCTCGGTCGTAAGGACGGCAAGCCGCGTTCCCACGGTGCCCGCAAGCAGGGCGACCGTGATCGTCCCGGCGGTGGTACTGGTCGCAAGAACAACTGGCGCAAACGCCGTGACGACTCCCGCTCTGGCGGTCCTCGTTCCGGCGGTCCTCGTTCCGGTGGTCCGCGTTCGGGCGGTCAGCGCTCCGGCGGGGGCCAACGCTCTGGCGGTCAGCGCTCCTCTCGTCAGGGGTAGACAACAAAACGCCCGGTCGGCACCACCCGCTTAAGGTGGTGCCGACCGGGCCTTTTTTTTTGCCTGCGGCTAGGACCGTTTGAGCGCAAAGATGGCACGGGCCAGCGCCTTTTCATAGAAGGCCTGAGCGGTGCACCAGAGAGAGCCTTTGCGCAGGGCATGGCGGGCACAGATTACGGCGCCATCACTGCTGCCCGGTTGATCGCGGGCGGCGATCTCTCGTGCCAACACTGCGAAGATGTTGTATTCGGTCAGAACCCGCCGACGGGCTTCCAGAATGTGCGGCAGACGGCGCTGGTACTCACCATCGCGAATGGCGCGGGCGATGATTTCATAACTGCCGCTGGTATCAAATACATCAATGGGGATGAAACTCTCTTCAGGGAAATAGTCTGCCGCGTTAGGACAGCCGTGGTAAAACGGCAGGGTCGCCCCTAAAAACGCATCGGCCAGTTTTTCGGTCCAGTGATGGGGGGCAATCTGGTTCTCAATGGTGATGTGATACTGGTACGAATCCAGCGCCTCGGCCTTGTCGTCAATGGCCTGCACCCCGCGCCCGAAAATCTCCAGTTCCGGTAGTAGCGCTTTCAATTCCTGCGTAAATCCATAGCGCCGCTGGTGCAGGGTGTGGCGCTGTTTTTTGTTGGAGCAGACCGTCGAGATCACCCCGGTTTTATCGGTCGGCACATGTGCCAGCAAGCTGTCGTAGTCACGCAGGTGGTCATCGGCCACCCCATAGAACCACTGCATGGCCGGTTGGGCATAGATGCGCTGCGGATGTTTGAGCGCCCACGGCTCCTGGCTGGTCAACACATGACCGAACTGGGACACGTAGGCACTGCCGTAAGACTTGATCGACGACGGTTCACTGGTGATAAGCAGGCTGTTGTGGCGGCTGCCCGGTAGCCGCTCCTGCCGCTGGGAAAAGCGCTCCCCGGCCACCGGCGGCAGGTCGTCATAGACCACCAGCCAGTCGTAGTCGGTGGCCTCTTTGTCAAAGATAAACCGGCACCGGCCCCACTCCGGCTTACCGTGAGGTAACTGCCGTAACCAGTGCGCCTCCGGCACCTTACCCATCAACATTTTGACCCTGATGGGGGGGCCGTCAGACAGATTGTGGTGAGGCTGATCCATCGGTACCTACTGCCTTGGCAGGCGTGAAAACCGGCCCTCAATCAGGACCCGGCCCCCATGCTAGCTGAATCGTGCCAGCACGCGCATGTTTTATCCACTGCCCGCTTGCGGTAACCTGTCACACAATACCCGTGAGAATCACCCACTCCCTCAAGACACCGGCCCCGCCTGAACGCCCTCGGCAGCACCCTGTGGGCAGTTGGGGAAGCGGCCAGTGAACAGCAGACCTGACCCGTGGGCGCTGGTGTTGTCTGATGGCAAACCGGGCCACCAGAACCAGTCGCTGGGGGTGATCCCCAAAGGGCTGGAGGCGAACCTGCTGCCGGTGACCTACCCCAGCAAATCGGCCCGTTATCGGGTCTGGCTGGCAGCGCGTTTTCCCGCCCTGGCCGGTGGGCTGATTGGGCAGTTCCCCTGGGCGGGAGCCATCGACAACCCCGCCTCGCTGGAGGCGCTGGTCGCCAAACCACCGGTGGTGGTCGTCTCGTCCGGTAGCGGACCTGCGCCGGTCAACCTGTTGCTGGCCCGCCACCTGGGCCTTCCGGCAGTCACTTGCATGACCCCGTCCGTGGGTCTGACCCGCTTTGATCTGGCACTGGTGCCCCAGCACGACCGGCCTCCCAACGCACCTAACATCATGACCACCCTCGGGGCACCCAACCGGGTAGACCCAACCGCACAAATACAGGTAGCAGCAGCCTTTCGGCACGAGTACCGGCTCGACAAAGAGGGCTATATGGCACTGCTGGTGGGGGGCGAGTCGGCCCATCACACCGTCCCTCCCCCGTTGGGAGAACTGCTGTTGCGCTCCAGTGCAGAGTTGGCTCAAAAGCTGGGGCTTGGGCTGGTGGTGACCACGTCGCGCCGCACCAGCGCCGCCACTGAATCGGCCATGGTTGCTGCCGCAGAAAACCGACCGGTGG
>JALWRU010000093.1 GCA_026994095.1 Nitrospira sp.
GGTGCCGGGTGGGCCGGATTTGCAGCCGATAAATGAGGGGATTTCCGTGACCTTCGCGAAGTCATTGACAAGGGGGTTAGGCAGGGCAATAATTGGCGCCGCTTGCACCCCTTTTGTGTAAGCCCGTTTCGACTCTAATTCAACGGAAGGAATGCTGTCATGGCACGAGGTGATCAACTGGAATTACAGGATGTACCGCTAACCACGCGTTTTCGTAAATTTGCTGGCGGTCCCAAGCGCAAGGTGCGCGACAAGGCTAAAGTAGATGTGGTGCAGGTGGATGAAAACAAATTTGGTATCACCATTCGGCGTGGCACCGTAACCGTTAAAAAAGCGGTGGTCGAGGGCGACAAGCTGTCGGTGACCAGTGTGCGTGGCAAAATCACCCGTGCGATCAAGGCGGGTCAATACGACTCGGCCCTGTTTGACGACTACGATCGCCTGGTGGCAAATAAAACCAAACGTCCTGCAACCAAGGCTGCGGCCAAACCGGCGAGTAAACCGGCGGGTAAACCGAAGGCTGCCAAGCCCAAATCGGCCAAAAAGAAAAAGTAGTTCGCTTGAACCTTACCCACACATGGTGGCCTGCCACCTGCGGCGTAATGCTGGTGGTGGCGCTGGGTCTGCTGCCCGGTTGCGCCGGTCATAAAAAACCGTCCCCATCCACTGTGCGGGTGCAGTCGGTACAACAGTTGTTGGCCGATCTGTCTGTCGCCACCGTTGCTGCAGATGCAGCAGCGGTGGCGTCCGGTTGGCAGGACCCGTTGCAGGATGATGTTCGCCGCCGTATCGCGACCAGCCTGGAGTCTTACGGCTGGACGACACTCACGCTGGAGCTGATCGGTCTGCGTCAGCAGCAAGGTGGACTGTTTGCGCAGGTTCGCTGGCAGGGCAAGCAGCGTCAATCTACAGACGGTCAACCGGCTCAGCGGTCGGGCCAGGTGCTGCTGGAACTAAGCGATACCCGCCCGCCACGCATTCGCGCCCTGTCGGGTGAAGATCCGTTTGCGTGGGTGCCCACCGCCTCTGCGGTTACACTACAATAAATCCCGCTCATCGACCGGGCTTTGCCCCACAAGGCGGCGGCTTCCTATACCATTAGATCAATGGCCGGGCGGGGTCGGTTCCGTCCGGTGTGGTTTTTGGGGTCGGGTGGACCGGCACCCGATGTGTCTGTCTCTCTTTAATCGTTGGGGTCGTGCCGGACTGTGACTGTCCAGCCTGTGCAATATCTGATAGTCGGGGGCGGTGTGGCCGGGTTGCGCGCGGCCATCACCCTGTCAAATCACGGTCAGGTACTGGTGGTCAACAAGGGGCCGGGTTCCTCGCCGCTGGCCCAGGGCGGTGTAGCGGTGGCGCTGGATGCACCCGCCACCCACGTAGCCGACACCATTTCTGCCGGTAAAGGGGCCTGCGATCCGGAAGCGGTCCGCACCATGGTGCAGGAGGGGCCGGAGCGGATCGCCGACCTGGTGGATTGGGGTGCCCGTTTTGATCGGGAGCCGTCTGGCGATTTTGCCCTGGCACGGGAGGCGGCCCACAGCCACCGTCGCATCCTGCGGGCGGGCGGCGACGCCACTGGCAAGGAGATGGTGCGGGCGCTGCAACATGAGGCCCGCTCCAGAGATGGTATCCAATGGTTGGACGACTGGTTTGTATCAGAGTTGTTGACCCACAGGGGCCGCTGTGTGGGCGCGGTGCTGGTGCCTGCGCAGGCGGGCGATCATGCCGACCGGGTGCGGGTGGTGGCGTCTTCAGCGGTACTGCTGGCCTCCGGTGGAGCCGGGCAGGTATACGCCCGTACCAGTAATCCGCCGTCCGCCACCGGCGATGGCATTGCGCTGGCCGCCCGTGCCGGGGCAGTCCTCGATGACATGGAGTTTGTGCAGTTTCACCCCACCGTACTGGCGGGGCCCTATCCGCCATTTTTGGTATCTGAAGCCATGCGCGGCGAGGGTGGGGTGCTGCTGGACAAGGACGGCCACCGATTTATGCCGGA
>JALWRU010000094.1 GCA_026994095.1 Nitrospira sp.
TGGACCGGGCCGTGCTGGAGGGCGACCCACATACCCTGCTGGAAGGGATGATTATCGGCGCCTACGCCGTGGGGGCCAAATTTGGTTACATCTACTGTCGGGCCGAGTACCCGCTGGCCATCAAAATCCTCACCCGTGCCATTGAGCAGGCCCACGAAAAGGGCTATCTGGGTGAGAACATCATGGGCACCGGTTTCGACTACGACATCATCATTAAAGAGGGCGCCGGGGCCTACGTCTGTGGTGAGGAGATGGCGCTGCTCAACTCCATCATGGGTGAGCGCGGCATGCCGATGATCAAGCCGCCGTTCCCGGCCACCAAAGGGGTGTGGGGCAAGCCCACCAACATTAACAATGTTGAGACCTTTGCCAATATCGCCGAGATCATCAAAAACGGCGGTGACTGGTATGCGGCCTGGGGGTCTGAGACCACCAAGGGCACCAAGACCTTCGCGTTGACCGGCAAGATCAAACGGCCGGGGCTGGTGGAGGTGCCGACCGGTACCACCGTACGTTCGCTGGTGGAAGAGATCGGCGGCGGCATGACCTTGAAGAAGGTCGGCTTCAAGGCGGCCCAGTTCGGCGGCCCCTCCGGCGGCTGTCTGCCGTCCGAGTTCATGGAGACCGGCATCGACTATGAGTCGTTGAACGCGGGTGGGGCCATCATGGGCTCCGGCGGTGTGGTGGTGCTCGATGAGTACAACTGCATGGTCGATACGGCGCGCTTCTTTATGGAGTTCACCGTGGACGAGTCCTGTGGCAAGTGCACCCCCTGCCGGGACGGTACCGCGCTGATGTTGCAGATTCTGGAGCGCATCACCCACGGTGAAGGCGAGTTGGCCGATATTGACAAATTGGCGCAGATCTCCCATTTCACCTGTGCCAATTCCCTGTGTGGATTGGGGCAGGTGGCACCCAACCCGGTGCTGACCACGATCCGTTATTTCAAAGACGAGATGGAAGAGCACATCGTCGACAAGAAGTGCCGCGCGCACAGTTGTGACGATCTGATCGAGTACATCGTGCTGGACGACAAGTGCACTACCTGTGGGCTGTGTAAACCGCCGTGCCCCACGGATGCGCTGGAGTGGGAGAAGAAGGAGGTCGCCTTCATCAACCACGAGACCTGCATTCGCTGCAAAGCGTGTGTGATGGCCTGCCCGTTCATGGCAATCAAGTAGCGCTTGGCGCGCAGGATTTCAGGAGAGCGATTCGATGAATACGGCCACCCAGGTTGATACCATCACGGTCACCATTAATGGCGAGACCATTGAGGTACCCAAAGGCACCCGCATCATTCAGGCGGCCCAGCAGTTGGGGGTGGAGATTCCCACCTTCTGTTACCACCCACGCATGTTGCCCAATGCGGCTTGCCGAATCTGCACCGTAGAGGTGGTCAAACCCATGAACAAGATGTTCATGGCCTGCTCCACCGAGATGATGGACGGCATGGAAGTGCTGACCGACAGCCCGCGCACGCTGGATGACCGTCGTACCAACATGGACCTGCTGTTGACCCAGCATCCGCTGGATTGCCCGGTGTGTGACAAGGGCGGCGAGTGCAAGTTGCAGGACTATTCGGTCAAGTACGGCTCCTCCGAGAACCCGTTTGAGACCAAACGTAAAGACTTCCCGGAGGATATTCGCTCCACCCTGCTGGACTTCAACAGCAACCGCTGCATCCTGTGCGGGGCCTGCATTCAGGTCTGCACGGACATTCAGAAGGTGGATGCCATTGGTTTCTCCAAGCGCGGTTTCATTACCGTGGTGGGCGCGCCCATGGGCGAAGCGCTGGACTGTGAGTTCTGCGGCCAGTGCATGGATGTGTGCCCGGTGGGTGCCATCACCAGCCGGTACTCCAAATATAAATTCCGCCCCTGGCAAGAGGCGTCTCACCAGACCACCTGTACCTACTGCTCCTGCGGCTGCCAGTACGATCTGCGCAGTGTGGATGGCGAGGTGTCGCGGGTGGTGCCCATTGAAGGGGTCGGTCCTGGCGAAGGCTCCCTGTGTGTGAAAGGCCACTTCGGCTTCCATTTCATGGAGGACGAAGAGCGTCTGACCAAGCCGCTGGTGCGGCGTGGCGACAAACTGGTGGAAGCCACCTGGGACGAAGCCCTGACCGAGGCCGCCCGTGGGCTGATGGCCGCCAAAACTTCCGGCGGTGGCAGCGCCCTGGCCGGATATGTGGGCGGGCGTCTGGCCAACGAAGATATCTATCTGTTCAGCCGTCTGATGCGGGGTGTGCTGGAGTCCACCAACCTGGATTCCACCCTGCGCATGGGGGGCATCAATGGGGTGACCGCCGCCTACGCCGCCACCGGTCAGGTGGGCATGATGAACAGTTTTGACGAGTTGCGGGCCGCCGATGTGACCCTGCTGGTCGGCTCTGACCTGACCGAAGAGGCCCCCATCTGCGGGCTGGCGGTGAAGGACACCATCACCCGTGGTGAGAAGCCGGTGTTGACGGTCGATTCCATGCGTACCGAGATTATGCGACTTGGCAGCCAGCGGCTGGTGATTACACCGGGCAGCGAAGTGGCCGTCATCAAGGGGCTGGTCAAGGCGGTGGTGGACGAGGGGCTGATCGACGAGCAGGTGGCTACCCGGTATCCGGAGGCGGTCGCCGCTATCCGCGATCAGTTATCCGGCACCTACAAAGAGATCGAGACCCCCACCGGGCTGGCCAAGGCCGACATCATCGAGATGGCCAAGGCATTTGCTGCGGGTGACAAGGGTGTCATTCTGGCGGGGCCGCGAGTCACCGGGGGCTTGAAGGGGCACAGCGCCTTTGCCATGCTGATTGACTTGGCTTTCCTGACCGGCAACCTGTCGGGCAACGGTGGCGGTGTGAACGCCCTTACGGTAGAGAACAACGAACTGGGTCTGGCGCTCATGGGCATGGCGCCCGAGTTGTTGCCTGGTGGTGCCCCCTGGTCCGATAGCGATGCCCGTCAACAGGTCGCCGACGCCTGGCAGTGCGAGCTGCCGGACTTTGCCGGACTGCCGCTGGTAGACCAGTTGGAGGCCATGCGCGAAGGCAAGATCAAAGCCGCCTACGTGCTGGGCACCGACCCGATCAACGCCCTGCCGTCGGATATGAAAGCGGCGGCCTCCTTTGGCGCGCTGGACTTTCTGGTGGTGCAGGAGCTGTTCCTGAGCGAGACCGCCAAGTGTGCCAACGTGGTATTTCCGGCCCAGTCTTACGCCGAGCGGGAGGGTACCTTTACCAACATGGAGGGCCGTACCCAGGCCATTGTCAAGGCCATGAAGGCACCGGGCAAGGCCCGCGCCGACTGGCAGATCATTATGGAACTGTCGCGGGAGCTGGGCGGGCCGTTGTCCTATACCAGCGCCGAGGAGATCCGTGAGGACATGGCCCAACTGGTGCCCCAGTTTGCCACCCTGGACGAGACCAATGCGGATCGTGCCGGCGGGCGGCAGGCGGCGCTGGAAAGCTACCTGGATGGGGCCTATGTGGCGGATATGGACTACCGTTACGACCTGCCGGCCAAGCTCAACGAGGCCTCCAGTCACGAGATGCATCTGTATGTGGGGGATAGCCTGTTCCATTCCGGCGTGTTGTCGACCCACAACTGGGGGCTGATGAAAATCGACTCGGTCGATACGCTGGTGATGAACAGCCGTGAGGCCCGCAAGCTCAAGATTCGCGAGGGTGACAAGGTCCGCCTGACCAGCGATCAGGGCAGTGCGGTGGTGCCGGTAAAAATGGATACGCGGGTACAACCGGGGAGTCTGTTCTTCCCCAAACATGCCTTGAATCGGGATGTGACCAATTTGGCAGGTACCACGATCAGCAGCGCGACAGAGGGCAGTGCGCCGCTCTATAAATTCGTGCGGGTCACCTTGGAATCTGTGGACTAACGCCCGTTCGGGTCGTAAGGGAGAGCGGTTAGATGGAGCTTGCAATGACGGTTGGACTGGCGGTCTTCCAGATCGCCATCGTCATGGGTGTGGTGCTGCTGAGTGTGGCCTACATGACCTATGCGGAGCGCAAGGTGCTGTCCTTTATGCAGGACCGGCTGGGGCCGATGGAGGTGGGGCCGTACGGCTTGTTACAGCCCATCGCCGATGGTCTGAAGCTGTTTTTCAAGGAGGACATTATTCCGTCCTCCGCCAACAAGCTGATCTTTGCGATCGCACCGATTATCTGTCTGGTGCCCGCCTTGATCGGCTTTGCGGTGATGCCCTACAACGAGACCTACGCGGCCTTTGGCGGCGAGGCCGGGGTAATCTCGGATTTGAACGTGGGGCTGCTCTACATTCTGGCGTTTGCCAGTGTGGGTACCTATGGGGTGATTCTGGCCGGTTGGTCGTCCAACAGTAAATACGCCATGCTGGGCGGTTTGCGCTGTGGTGCCCAGATCATCTCTTACGAACTGGCGCTGGGGCTGTCGATCGTCGGTGTGCTGCTGCTGTCCGGCTCCTTGAGCCTGCGCGAAATCACCATGGCCCAGGACGGCGGTTTCTGGCACTGGAACATCCTGCTACAGCCGGTGGCGTTTGTGACCTACGTGATCTCGGCGGTGGCGGAGACCAACCGTCTGCCCTTCGATATGCCGGAGGCGGAGTCGGAACTGGTGGCCGGGTTCTTTACCGAATACACCGGCATGCGCTTCGCCTTCTTCTTTTTGGCCGAATACGCCAACATGATTCTGGTCTGCTGCCTGGCCTCGGTGCTGTTCCTGGGTGGCTACGAAGCGCCCATGGAGTTCCTCAACTTTATCCCCGGCTTTATCTGGCTGGCGATCAAGACCTGGGCCCTGCTGTTCTTCTTTATCTGGATTCGCGGTACGTTCCCGCGGGTGCGATTTGACCAGTTGATGAAATTTGGCTGGAAGGTGCTGATCCCGATCACGCTGGCGAACATCCTGTTCACTGCGCTCGGCGTCTACATCTACAACAACTGATCCATGGCTTTGGCCGTGTGGCAGCGACTTGAAGGATCCCCGCTATGGGACTGATGCGCGACATATTCATGACGGAGTTGATGGGGGGCATGAAGCTGGTCTTCCTGCAGATGTTCAAACCCTCCTGCACACTCCAGTACCCGCATGTAAAACACAACGTGCCGGACGGCTACCGGGGCCTGATGAGCCTGCTGCGCTACGAGGATGGCTCCGAGCGGTGTGTGGGCTGCTCCCTGTGTGAGGCGGCCTGCCCGTCCAACTGCATCAAGGTGGTGTCGGACGAAGTGCCGGGGCAGCCGTTGGTGCGGTACGCCAAGGAGTACTACCTGGATATCACCCGTTGTGTGTTCTGTGGTTTCTGCACCGAGGCCTGCCCGGTGGATGCGCTGGCCATGACCAAAGTTTATGAGGCGTCGGTCTATGACCGTCGTGAGTTGATGTTCGACAAACACAAACTGTACGAGTTGGGTGAAGCGCATCTGGCAGACGGCAAGGCCTATCTGCTGGCTCATAACATGGATGACGGCACCTTGAACCCGACCGAGGGGCTGGGCGACAACCGCTATGAGTTCCCGCCGGTGGATTTGGGTGAGGGTGTGCCGGTACCGACCACCGTGGGGCTGACCCGCGAGGCGCTGGAAGCGGAGGTGGCCAAGTCATGATGCAGGTGCTGTTTTACTACATGGCTGCCGTGACGGTGGTCAGTTCGGTCCTGACCGTGACCCTCAAGCAGCCGGTCTATAACGTGCTGGCCCTGTTGACCATGTTCTTCCATGTGGCCGGGCTGTATGTGCTGCTGAATGCAGAGTTTTTGGCGGTGGTGCAGATCATCGTCTATGCAGGTGCCATTCTGGTGCTGTATCTGTTTGTGCTGATGCTGCTCAACCTGCGATCTGATGCCCGTCACATGCACCGCCAGTGGCCGTTTGCGGTGCTGATCCTCGGATCGGTCGCCGCCATGCTGGTGGGGGCCTTTGCCGGTGGCGGTTTTGGTGGCGAGATCGGCCAGTATTCCACCGCCTATATCGATAGTCTGGGTGGCGATACCCAAGCCATCGGCTTGACCCTGTATACCGACTACCTGCTGCCGTTTGAGGTGGCCTCACTGGTGCTGCTGGTGGCCATGGTCGGGGCGATTGTATTGACCAAAAAAGGGCTGGTTGATGACCAGGTGGAGGATTAGGTTCCAGTGATCGAGCTATCCAACTATGTAATCCTGTCCGCCATCATCTTCTTTATCGGGGTGTTGGGAGTGGTGACCCGGCGCAGCATCATCGTGATTTTGTTATCGATTGAGTTGATGCTCAACGCGGTCAACATCAACTTTGTGGCGTTCTCCCACTACCTGCAATCCATCACCGGCCAGGTATTTGTGTTTTTTACCCTGACTGTGGCAGCGGCAGAAGTGGCGGTGGGGCTGGCCCTGATCGTCGCCATCTACCGCAACCGTAAAACGGTCAACGTGGAGGAACTGGACATTATGAAGTGGTGACATCGTTGGCCTTTGCCCTGTTGTCTCCTCTTCCTAACGCGTTTCACTAGAGCCCTTTATGGTTACCTACTCTCTTATTCCGCTACTACCTCTGCTGTCGTTCATCATCGTCGGCCTGTTCCAGAAATGGATGCGAAATCAGGCCCACCTGGTGTGTGTACCGCTGGTGTTTGCGTCACTCTTTCTGTCGGTTACGGTGTTCTTTGATGTGGCTGCTGGCAAGGTGGTCAACTTCAATCTGTACCACTGGATCTCGGTGGGCGGCTTTGAGGCCACCCTGGGGATCATGGTCGACCCGCTGACCGCTTCCATGCTGGTGCTGGTGACGCTGGTATCGTCGCTGGTGCATCTGTACACCGTGGGGTACATGAAGGGCGACGCCGGTTACGACCGCTTCTTCAGTTATATCTCGCTGTTTACCTTCTCCATGCTGGTGCTGGTGACCAGTAACAACTTTGTGCAGTTGTTCTTCGGCTGGGAGGCGGTGGGGCTGTGCTCTTACCTGCTGATCGTCCATTGGTATGAGCGCAAACCGGCCTGTAATGCCAGCTTTAAGGCGTTTATCCAGAACCGGGTAGGGGATTTGGGGTTTGCCCTGGGCATCTTCCTGATCTGGACCACCACCGGTAGTGTGCAGTACGACGTGGTGTTTGCCGCCATCGGCGACCATGTGGGTGAAACTATCTCGTTCCTGGGCATTCAGGTGGAGGTGATCACCATGATCGCTCTGCTGCTGTTTGTCGGCGCGGTGGGCAAGAGCGCCCAGTTCCTGCTGCACACCTGGCTGCCGGACGCCATGGAGGGGCCGACCCCGATCAGCGCGCTGATCCACGCGGCCACCATGGTCACGGCGGGCATCTTTATGGTGTCCCGCTGCCACCCGATCTTTAACCTGTCTGAAGTGGCCATGATGACCGTGGCCCTGACCGGTGCGTTCACCGCCCTGTTCGGTGCCACCATCGCCCTGACCCAGAACGACATCAAGAAGGTGGTGGCTTACTCCACCATGAGTCAGTTGGGTTACATGGTGATGGCCTGTGGTATCGGTGCCTACACCGCCGGTATGTTCCACCTGCTGACCCACGGGGTGTTCAAGGCGCTGCTGTTTCTGGCGGCTGGTTCGGTCATCCATGCGCTGGGCGACGAGCAGGACATTCGCAAGATGGGCGGTGTGAAGAAATACATGCCGACCACCTACTGGACCATGCTGTGGGGATCGCTGGCGCTGGCCGGAATCTTCCCCTTTGCCGGGTTCTTCTCGAAGGACGAAATCCTGTGGGAGGCCTTCAACGTGGGGGCCTTCGGCAAGGGCCTGTGGCTGATCGGTGTGATCGTCGCCTTTATGACCGCCTTCTACACCTTCCGGGTGTTCTTCATGGTGTTCTTCGGTGGTGACAACTTAAGCGAGGATGCCAAGAGCCACGCCCACGAATCCCCCAAGGTGATTACCATTCCGCTGGTGACGCTGGCCATCGGCGCATTGCTGGTGGGCTGGCTGGGGCAGCCGTTCGGCGGCAAAAACTACGTGCACGACTTCCTGTCGCCGGTGTTTCACGGGGCCGATAGCGGTACCCCTGCGATTCACGCTTTCAAGGACGACAACGTGGTGCTGGTGCCGGAGGCGTTTGCCTCGGATGACAGCCACGGCGCGGCCGTGGGCCACAGTGCCGAGGCCGCAGGTCACGGCGCAGCCG
>JALWRU010000095.1:0-4356 GCA_026994095.1 Nitrospira sp.
ACAGGGCGATGGCAGTTTCCACCCACAGGGACGGCAGTGCCACCCACTTTAATGAGGCCACCGTGAGGGTGACCGAATGGGCCAGGGTAAAGGCGGTGACGATTTTGGCGGTGTCGATCATGACCGCCTGCAGGCGTAGCCGGGGTGCCCAGCGGCGGCCCCGTCGCATCAATACGGCGGGCAGCAGGAGGGTCACCAGAAAGGCGATGTGGTCGTAACCGATCCAGATGTGCCACACCCCCAGGCCGGTGTATTCCCGCAGTACATGCCAGCCGCTGGAGGGGGTCGACAGGTCGCGGGAGGGCTGTTGTGGCGACAGGATGTGAAGCTGCTCGCCGCCGTCCTGCACCACCCGCAGCAGGCCCCGGTGGGTCGGGTCCTGATCAAACAACAATTGATAGTTCACCGACACCTGCGAGTCGGCGGTCAGGGCGCAGGCGCTGGTGAGGCCCAGCGACAGATAGGCCCCGTCGCTGTGATCGACAATGCGGGTGGTGCCGACCACAGGCTGGCACGGCTGGCCGTCTACGGTCAGTTGCAGGCGGCTGAACAGGTAGGCGGTTGCGGCCTCTGCGCGCAGTTTCACCTCGCCCCAGGTGATCTGGCCGTCGCCGTTTTGATCCAGCCCCACCGCCAGTTCCAGATCGCGCAGGGCAATGTCGGTCCTTAAGGCCAGTTGCGGCTGGTTCAGGTCTAAGGTGAGGTAGCTGTCGCTGGGTTTGTGGGCCAGGGCGGAATCGACCCCCACACCCAACGACAGCATCAGGCATACCAGCACAAGGCTGACGACCTGAAACCTCGGGAAAAATGGTTTCATTGGCTGTCCTCGGTGTGGGCCAGCAGCCGGTTGAGGGAACGGGCCAGTTGCTGGTCTTGCACACCGGTGTCGGCCTGCCAGCGGGCGATGGTCGCCAGTGCCTTGGTATCACCGCTGGCGCGGGCAGCACGGGCCAGCAGACGTGCGCCGGATAGCCCTTTTTCAATCTGCCAGTCGGTGAGCGCCAGTTCGGTGGCCCGTTGGGGGTTATTGTCGAACTCCAGTGCCAGCAGTGCTTCGTTGAGCCAGTGGTTCTGGTCGCCACGCAGGGCCGCATCCCGCAGCCGGGCGCGCAGGGTGGTGAGCAGGGTTTCGACCTGCTGTTGCTGGCCCAGCGCACGGGCGGCCAGCGCTACCCGCAACAGCAAGGCGTCGTCGTGGGTCTGGTCCTTGAGTAAGATGATGACCCGTTCAGGCTGGCCTGTGTGTAACCACAGGTCGGCCAGTCGGGTATACAGGTAGGCATCCGGGCGGGACAGGGCGCGCTCAAAGGCGGCCTCGGCCCGGCGGTAGTCGCCGCGCTGTACGTAGACCTGCCCCAATGAGGTGTGAATCCACTGGCCGAGGGCGCTGTCGTCGGCCTGTGCGCTGAGGGTGACCAGCAGGTCGGTGGCGCGTTTTTGCTGGCCGGACAGGGCCATCAGGTTGGCCCGACAGGCCAGTGAAACGGTCAGGTGGGCGTAGCGGGCCAGCCCGCGACAGGCGGCCTCGGCGGCTGGATAATCCCCTCGTGCGGTCTGGATCATGGCCAGGTTCAGCCAGCCCTGACGGTTGTCGGGAGTGCGGATCAAGGCGGCCTCAATGAGGTCTACCGCCTTGTTAAAATCGTGGTGATGCTGGGCCAGCACCCCTTGGGCCAGCAGAATATCGGCGGGGGCAGCGGGTTGGTTGCGCCACGGTTGCAGCACCGCCTGTGCATACCCAAAATAGCGGGCGTCGGCCCCCTGTTGGCCCAGTTGAATATAGTGTAGCGCCAGTTCGCTGGCGGCTTTCGGGTCACTCTTGTCGGCCTGCCAGCGGTCCACCAGATCGGTCAACATGGTGGAGCGGGACGCTGGGGGCAAGGTCAAGAGTACGGTCTCCTCCGAGACAGGCTCGTAAGGAGCGGCCGCCGCAGCCGGTACTGAGGTGGTCAGTAACACGGCCACGACGGCCCATGGGGCTCCCCATGCGATCATCCTAGCCACCCAGACGTGTGATCATCTGGTTGACGGATTCACCGGCCAGCACGTTGACCGGCTCGTCGGCGGTGGTGCCGAACAGGGTCTCGATGCTCCCGACCACCTGGGCCGAATCGTTCGGCACCAGCGGGTCGTTATTGGCGGCGGTGGCGGCGATCTGCGGCATGGAGTTGGCAGACACCAGCCCGCCTCCGCCACTGCTGCTGTTGCCGCAGCCGGCCAACCCTGCGCCAAGCAGGGCGGCCAATGCCATGGTGGTGAGTACTTTCATGGTCATCCCTCCTAGTTGGGCGAACCGGCCACCGGGGTGGTCAGGTACGGGAAGGCGTTGTCGAACTGGGTCGGCAACTGCTCCACCCCGTCGGTGTAGGCCAGGGTGCCTGACGGTGCATCCGCCGGGTTGCAGAACACACCAACCAGCGGAGGATGGCAGAGCGCACCCATGGAGACCCGCAAGGCGATATCCACCACGTCGTCACCCGGTCGGCGACCGTTGGGGAAGCCCGCAAAGTCATTACCCAATACTCCCAGATTGCTCTGGTTGGCCAAGGGAGTCGGCAAGGGGGTGACCACGTTGAGACGGACCATCTCGGCGGTCAGACCTGGCGTCTCGTTGATGGTGGGAATGCCCTGCAGGAACGCCCCGACCAGATCCGTACGCGGAAAGTTGGTCGGTGCGGTGACGATGGGGAACAGTGCGTTCAACAGCGCCGGCAGGGTGGGGTTGGTGACGTAGGCGGCGAACTGGGCGTCGTTCTTCGGCTCCGAAGCGTTGAACTTGTCCTTGTCCGGCAGACCGATCACCACTTCGTTGACCAGCGGCATACCCAGGCGCGATACCTGGGTGTAGGGGCCGCCTACGATCTCGTCGTCATCGTCCTCATCCACGTCATGATCCGGCTCCGGATCCAGCACCCGCACCTGTCGCAGGGAGGCGCTGGACCAGCCGCCGATCACATCGGTGGCACCGTTGTTGTTGAGGCAGGCAATCGGCACTTCAATCGCCAAGGTGGTGATGTTCTTGTTGGCCAGATCGTTGACCTGTCCGTTGACCGGGCCGACCGGGTTGAGGTTCACCAGGTCGAATATTTCACCCAGATTGACCGCGAAGGACTCTTTGCGCTGTCCGGCGAATACCCGGATGTCCTGAGCACCTGCGGGGCAGGCGGTGGCGGTGGCGTTGTTGTAGATCTCCGCCGAGTTACTGACGCTCTTGGCATAACTCACATACTGCGGGGTGTTGTTCAGTGGCGGGATGCTTTTGGCACCGATGTTGTCAGACGGTTTGGTGAAGGTACCCACCAGGGTGGAGTTGCCCTTGCGCCGGTCGCCGGTGACCATGGTCACATCGTAGGTCTGCACCAGGTTCTGGTTGGCGGCATCATTGCCGACCCCCAACTGGCCGATGTTGGTGAGCGGTACCGCCACATCGGTGCCGTCAATGTTGAGCGACAGGCCCTGATTGCCGTTGCCGAGGGTGTTGGTGAAGTTGAACTGGAAGGTGATGTCTTCCACGCCATCGGCGTTGTTGTCCACGTGGAATTCATACAGGGCGTTGCTGTCCATGTTGAAGTAGTTGGGGCCGCCATAGGCGTCCTGCAACGGCTGGTAGTTGGCGATCATGGTCACGTAGTCCTGCCGCCCCGGCTCGTAACTGCGGAACATGTAAAAGTCGGTGGTATCGACCTTGGGGCTTTTGGTGATGGCCGGCGCTTCCCGATGGCTGGAGGCGAATGCCGTGGGGGCGCCGACCATCAGCACAGAGGCCACCGCCGCAGCGATGGCTCCGCGCAGGGCGCGTTTAAAGTAGGGTGTTGTCATGAGGTTTTCCTTCGCATATTGACAGGGGCCGCCCCCCGCGTTGGGCGGGCTGGAGCGGTGCTTGTTCGGTTCTGTTTCACTTGACGGTGTAAGCGTGCCGCACCTGCGCAAAACGCGAAATGACTGGAATTGACCTTTCTTATGGTGAAAATAAGTCAGTAGTCGTGGCATTTTTGGTGGGATCATCGGCGGGATTTTCAGCTACCATGGGGCCATGTACCTGTCTGCACTGGTAGAAAATGACCCGGTCGCTGCGGAGATATTGTGCGACTACCTGTCTCGGGACGAGGTGCGCATCGTGGCCCACTACGCCTCCGGGGAGGAGGCGCTGGAACGTATCCCCACCCAGCCGCTGCCGGATGTGGTGCTGATGGACATCGGTCTGCCGGGCATCTCCGGCATCGAAGTGACCCGCCGACTAAAGGCCGACTTTCCCGAGCTTGAGATCGTCATGCTAACCACCTTTGAGGACGCGCCGACGATTTTAGAAGCCATCAAGGCCGGGGCCTCGGGGTATGTCTTAAAGGCCGCCCCCCG
>JALWRU010000095.1:4366-8116 GCA_026994095.1 Nitrospira sp.
GGTGGCGAGGCTGGTCCTGAACAGCTTTCACGGCGGTGCGCCCACCGCCCCGGCGGACCCGTTCGGGCTGACCAAACGGGAGCAGGAGATCCTCAACCGGCTGGTGGCAGGCGATACCTACAAGGTCATGGCCGAGGCGCTCTGCATCAGTGTGCATACGGTCAATAACCATATCCGCCATATTTACGACAAGCTGCGGGTGAACTCTCGCGGGGAGGCGGTGGCCAAGGTGATCGGCGTCGATTCCCCTTAAGGGGGGCGCTTACAGGGGCAGGATCAAGAGGGTGCGGGTGCCGCCCTCCGGCGAGCTCTCTACGGTGAGGGTGGCCCCCATCTCGGCGGCCCGGTAGCGCATGTTGGTGAGGCCGTGGCCGCCCCTGGCGGTCGTGTCGTAACCGCTGCCGTTGTCGGTTACGGTGAGTGTCAGGGTGTCGTTCCGGTCGCTGACCGTCACCGTCGCCTGCGCCGCACCGGCATGTTTGCTGATATTGGTGAGCAGTTCCTGAAAGATGCGCATGGTATTGAACTGCTGGCTGTAACTTAAGGTACGGTCGCCATTGATGAGGGTGGCGGTGAGCGCAAAGCGGGTGCCGTCGGCGCAGTCGAGCTGCTCGGTTTTTTGGCGCATGTAGTCGGCCAGTGAGCCGACGGTTTTGGTTTCGTCAGCCATGCTGGTGATGAAGTGGCGCAACTCTGACAGCCCCTCATCCAGCACCGAGTGCAGCCGCGCCAGCCGGGTTTTGGCGTCTTCCAGACGGCCCTCGCTGGTCTCTCGCTCGACGATGTCGGCCAGCATCATGGCGTTGGCAAAGTGGCCGCCCATGCCGTCGTGAATCTCACGGGCTACCCGCTGACGCTCTTTGGCGGCCGCCTCCCGTTGCAGCATGGCGGTCACAAAGCGCTCCACCAGATGCCAGGCAATAAACAGAAATAATATCGGCGCGGTGTAGTGGCTGATCGGGAAGCTGTAAAGCCACTCCTTGCTGGCCATGCCCATCTGCATCATGGTGTCGTGCAGGCGGGCGGCCAGCATCCAGTCGTGCACCCCGGTGGTGACGATGGCCAGCACCGCCAGCGCCAAAAAGCCCAACGTGGCGCGCCTTTGCCGTCGCCACTCCACCAGCAGTATCCACAGGGTGTAGAGACCGATGAGGATACTGCCGATCAGCCAGGTCAGCGCGGTGCGGTTGAGCTGGGCCAGATCGATGAACGGATAACTGAGGGTGGCCAGGGTGGCAAAGGCCAGCAACCCGCGCCGTAGACGGGTCGGCAAGCGGCCCGCATACTCCAGCAAAAACAGCGACATGAGCACGGTCCACCAGATGGTGGAACTTTTTGAGAACACCTCCCACAGGGGGGTCGGCACCGGAATGTCGCGGATAACCATGTTGAGGCTGTAAAACGACCAGCCCAGACAGGACAGGCCAAACCACAGGTAGCGCCGGTCCTCCCGTCGCCGCGCCCACAGGGTCAACATAAAGGCCGACATGCAGAGGATCACCACAAACAGGATGGCGCTGACCTGATTCTGCAAAAACACCCGCCGTTCGTAGTGGGGTTTGAGCTGCGCCTCCGGGCCGATCAGCACCGGGGCCAGATGGCCGTGATTGGGGTCGCTTTTGAGGCGTACCTGTACCAGATTGCCGCTCTCTCGCCACAGGGCCGGGGGGATGGTGGCGTATAACGGGCGGTTCCAGTTGCGGCTCATGGGGTCGTCAAAACGACCATCTGCCGCTAAAAACTGGCCGTTGAAATAGAGTTGGGCGTTCATGTTAAAACGGTACAGATAGATGCCCCATACAGCGTCCGGCGAGTCCGGCGGGGCGACCGGCATCTGGTACCAGCCCACCCGTCCCTGACGGTAACGATCGGCTTGCCAGTAGTCCCCCAGCGTGACCATGTGACCGGTGGCAAGCGGTGGAGGAGACGGGGCATCGGTGATGGTGAGGGTGGCATCCATCAACGAGATCATCCCGTCCCCTTGAGGGAGGGGGGTCTGCCGGGCCAGCGCAGGGGACTGCCCCACCGTGAACAGCACCAGCAACAGTGCCGTAGTGCGCCAGAGAGGTGCGCGGGCCGGGTGGGTGGTCATCCGGGCAGACCGGCGGCGGCCTGTTGAGCCAGCGCGGGCCACTGCGGGGAGTGGTCTGCCGGTACCTGCACCCAGGCCTTCATGGGGCGGCCCTTGCCGGATGGGTCGAACAGGGAGGCACCTGCCAGCGCCAGCGCCTCGGTGTGGCTGTCGCCGGTCAGCTTGAACACCATCTGATCCTGAAAAAAGCAGACAAACGCCTTGCCGTGCAGTTTGAAACACGGTTTGCCAAACAGGGAGCCAGAGCGGGCATCGGCCACTGCACTGGCTGCGGCCTGATAGCGTTGGAGCGGGTCGGAGGGAGTGGGGGAGGGCATCGGCGGGTATCCTGTAGAACAGACGGTTGTGTCTATCCTAACCCACCGGCCCGGTTTGCCAACAGTCGCGGGGGCTTACCAGCCAGTCGCGCGGGACAGTTCTGCGGCCAGATCGAGCAGCTCCTGCCACGCCTTGGGGCCTTTCAAGTGGCCCGCCCGTCGGATGGTCAATACGCCGTCCTTGCGGTGGATGGAGAGCTGGCCGGTGGTTTTGCCGTGGCGGTTGCGCAGTTCGGCCACATCCATCATGCGGCGGCGCAGGTCGGCATCTTCCAGCGGCGCAAACACAGCCGGGTCACCCCACATGAAAAACAGCCGGTCAAAAGGCAGATCGCTGGTGGTGTAGGCGGTCTGTTTGCCGCTCTTGACCCGCGCCTGCTCCCGTTTGAAGGCCAGCGTATCGGTGGGTACCATCAGACAGAAATCCGGCGGTGTGTCCGTATCGCCGGACCCATTATGAGGTGCTTTGTAGCCCATCTCCACATAGCTGGACGGGTAGGGGTAACGGCCACTGCGGGTGACACTCAGGCGGGCGCTTTTGCCCTCTACCACCAGCCGTGCTGCAGGCGGGTTCAGGCCGCCGCCGTACACCTGCCCTACATAGCGCCGGGCCAGTTGCTGCAACGGGCTGCGCAC
The DNA here is from genome assembly GCA_026994095.1 of Nitrospira sp. Lineage (GTDB taxonomy): Bacteria > Nitrospirota > JACRHL01 > JACRHL01 > JACRHL01 > JALWRU01. The sequence continues at coordinate 7,412 of JALWRU010000095.1, forward strand.
CAGTTTGTGTTCTTGATAAAACCACCACCAGATGGCGCTGGTCACCACCAGCACCGCCCCCAACTGCATCATAAGCGTTTGGGCGGTGGTCATGACGATACCAGGTCAACACTATGTGCCGCCGGGGCAGGACGGGCCAGCGGTTTGCTGATGATACGGGTCTCTTCGTCCGCAGTGATCATGAGGTTGGCCTGCCGGGCCAGTGCGATGCCGGTATCCAGCAGGTGATCCCACACCGCATCGTTGTTCAATGGCGCGCTGACCCCCAATACCACCCGGCCAAAGTAGCAGTCCAGCGTCACATCGCCGGGGGTGATGCCGTGCCACCAGGAGGCGCGCGGGCAGGCCTCGGTGACGATGTCGGTGAGGGCGGCCAGATGGGTGGCCACCTGTTCGTCAAACCAGATGGCCAGTGGTGCGCTGGTGCCGTAGGCTACAAAGCGCTGGTTGACCGCATCGTGGTCGCACAGGCCCGAGTTTTGCTGGTCCCCCTCGGCGGCGGTGTACTGGCGCATGTGCAGGTCAAAGGAGTCCGGATCGGGCCAGTCAAAAGAGACGGAAATGTGCTGGGCGCGCAAGCTGGCGGTAATCCACAAAGGGCTATCGGACTGATTCAGTTCCAGCCCGGTTTTGCCCCAGCGAGACAGGTAGGTGATACCGCCAAAGCGGCTGCTGAGCCGTTGAATCTGGGCGGCGGACTGTTTC
>JALWRU010000096.1 GCA_026994095.1 Nitrospira sp.
GATGCGCCGGTGGGTAAATGGGCCATGCACTGTCACCTGCTGTACCACATGGCAAGCGGCATGTTTACCACCGTTCTGGTGAAGGCAGCGGAGGAGTCCCGATGAACAGTATGTATGTACACCAACAGAAACAGCTGGTCTGGCATGCCATCGGAGTGGCTGTATTGCTGGTCATGATGTGGGTTCCCACCCGCAGTTATGCGCTGGAAGACAGCAAACCCTATTGGGCGGTGATGGCGGATATCGATGGTGCGGTGGAACAGGGTGATGGCCTGCTTTCCTGGCGTGGCACCGCCTGGTACGGGGGTGATTTTAATCGCCTGTGGGTCAAAAGTGAGGGCGAGCGGGTGGGAAGCAAGATCGACGACGGTGAATTACAGGTTGCCTACGGGCATCTGATCGGTCGTTTTTGGGACGGGCTGGTCGGGGTGCGAAAAGACGTGGCGGGCGGCCCCACCTTTGCGGTGATCGGCATTCAGGGGCTGGCTCCCTACCGATTCGACGCGGAGGCCTTTGCTTTCTTCAGTGATGAAGGGGATGTGAGCGTGCGGACCGAGCTCTCTTACGATGTACGTTTCACCCAGCGCCTAACGACCGCCCCGTACGCGGAGTTGGACTGGTACCTCACCGAGGATGCCAAACGAGGCATCGGTGGCGGGCTGGGTAAAATGGATGCAGGGATTCAACTGCGCTACGAGCTGCTGCGTGAGGTGGCCCCCTATATTGACCTGAACTGGATCAACCAGTTTGGCGGTAGCCGTAAACTGGCTCAGGCGACCGGATCGACCGTGGCGGAAACCGTGCTGCGGTTTGGCGTCCGGTTCCGGTTCTAGCTGGAGGGCCGAGAGCGGCCCTTTACACCCCGATGGTGGCAGGGTCTCATCGGCTCTTTACGGAGGGCAGCGGGTGTGATCTGCCACATCACCATACCGTTGCAACCGGGTGCAGGCCCCTGTGAACACAGGGGCCTGGGGTAATACCCCCCCAAAAACAGCGAAACAAAATGGATCAAAAGAGGTGGTTCCAGGAATTTGAACCACCGGGATAAGTGGATTGTCTGTTCGTCCGGTTAGCAATACCAAACCTAAACGGGCGGCCGCGAAGTGGCCACTTTAACAGCTGGCTAACCACCAGACCCCTGTGGTCGAAACCAGACTACAGCCTCCCCTCTGTTCCCGGTTCTACACCGGGAAACAGAGGGGAGGCTCTGTTGGCTTGAGCCCAATATGCTTTCTGTACTAGCCTTCCAGGCTTAGTCTTCTTTACAAGGGTCGCTATCCTGGCGGTAGTAATCAAACGCCTCCGGCGGGCGGGGTGCGGCCCCCGCTGGCCGTTGAGCGTGCGCCGTTGGCGCAGTTGTTTTTGTTTTGCGGTTTTATGCCGCCTCCCCCGCCGCGTGTCCCGACGCCCACGCCCACTGGAAATTAAACCCGCCCAACTGGCCGGTCACGTCTATTACTTCACCAATAAAATACAATCCAGCGACCTTTTGAGCCTGCATGGTCTTTGACGATAACGCCGCCGTATCGACGCCGCCTAACGTTACTTCCGCTGTGCGATACCCTTCCGTGCCACCGGGGGCAAACGGCCACTCATGCAACGCCGTCGCAATTTGCTCAATATCGGTATTGGATAGCGACCCCAACGGGCTGTCCTCCACCAGCGTGTTACACAGCACTCCCGCCAACCGTTTTGGCAGGCCACAGGCGGTGCCGGTCAGCACCGACCGCAAGGTGGTTTTGGGGTTGTGCTGCCGTTCTGTTTGCAGCAGGCCAGCCAACGACACCCCCGGCAACAGGTCGATGGTGATAGTGGAACCAGGCTGCCAATAGGACGAAATCTGCAAGATCGCCGGGCCTGATAAGCCCCGATGAGTGAACAGGATGTTTTCGCTAAATGACATATCGTTACAACTCACCCGCGCCGGGGTGCTGAGGCCGGATAAGTCTGACCATGCATCTTTGTCGCCGGTGGACCAGGTGAACGGCACCAGCCC
>JALWRU010000097.1 GCA_026994095.1 Nitrospira sp.
TCGCCATCGTCGCCATCGTCGCCATCGTCGCCATCGTCGCCATCGTCGCCGCTGATCGAGCCGTGCAACTCTACGTTGCCATCCACCACAAAGGTGATGTTGTCACCCAGATCCACATCGCCGGTGGTGATGAAATCGCCGGTGATATGCACTACGCCGGTATAGGCGATGAGGGTGCCACCCGGCACAATGTAGTCACCAGAGATGGTGGTGTCGGCCGTATCCCGCAGGTGCTGGATGTCCTCGGCAGTCACCACGTTGTTGGCCAGTTGGGTGCCGCTGCACCAGTTGGTGACCGGCAGCGGTGCGACACCCTGCAATACGGTGCCGGATACGTTGCCTGCGCCTGATTTATTGACCCCCACCAGCACATTGCCGTCTACGTTCGGATCTTCGCTGGAGCCCAGGTGTATGTTGCCGTTGGCAAATACATTGCCCTCCTTGACCGCCGATTCACCCAGCAGCGTTACGCTGCCGAGGGTGTAGACATTGCCCTCTTCCACTTCAACATCCGCATCCGGTCCGCCCAGCGTAATGTCTTCGGAGGCGAAGATGTGACCACCTTCTACCTTGGCCTCATGGTCGGTAGACAGGGTCAACTCGCCGCAGTTAAACAGGGCAAAATCGAAAATGGGGAACCCGGTGGGGGACAGTACCGCCTCTACCGTGGCCGAGGCGTTGCTGTGTTCGATATGACCCACCGAAACGACCCGAATGGCGCCCACTGTCGGCTGGTCTTTGAACACCGATACGGTGTAGCTGCCATTACCCAGTTCATTGTCGTCACCAAAGGCGTTAGCGGTATCGTCGAGGCTACCCAGCCAGGAGGGGCTGGTGCTGACCTTGGCCAGCGCCCGTTGCAGGCCACCTTCAGCGATGTAAAACGCCTCGGTGCTGTTTTTGACGTTGCCGGTGATACCGATATCGGTACGCGACAGGACATTGGCTGCAAGCCCAAGGGAGGCCAGCACCACCAGCATCCACAGAGACAGTACCAGTACAAAGCCGCGCTGGTTGCCAAAGCGCCCGGTATCGGGTGAGGTAGGCTGGATGATTTGGTCGGGGGTGTTGGTTCGTTTATGCATGGCCACTGCTTGCTTATCCGTTACGCAGACTCGCCGTTGCCGACGAGGTGGTTCTGCGGTAGTGATCTCCCTTAACGGGATGGATGTAATTCGGGTCGGCGTGGGCCGCCCGAACCGTCAATGTGAGGGTGAGGCGGTTTCCCGTACGGCTCACCTGAAAATCTTCAATGTTTTCGGACAATATCTGCGCGCCGGCTCCCTGATGTTCGTCACGCATCAGATTGGTGCCCTCGACGTAGTAGCTGATCACCTTGATCGGCTCCACCGGGGTACCGTCCGGGTAGGACTCATCCAGCGCCTCGTTGCCACCGTCCGGGCCGTTCATATCGATCGTCAGAGTGTCACCGTTGACGTTGGTGACGACGCCGGTCTGGTTGTAGCCGATCAGGAATACCGACCTGTTGGAGGTATTAAACCGGCTGCCCTGTCCGCTCTGCAGGGTCAGCGACGTGCTACCGGAGTTGGCATCCTCATCCAGTGTGGCGACAGTGCCGTCAAAGGCCGCGCCAAACCGGATCAGATCCGGTGCGCCGTCAGCGCCGTTGGTCACCTGTGGGTTGGTATCCAGTTCGGTCCAGGTGATCCAGTCGTTCAGGCTGTCCTCCGGCATGCCGTAGCCGGTCATCTGCAACTCTTTGATCATCAGGTCCATCGCAGCGCGGGAACTGTGGTTGATCTCGGTGGTATCGCGCTGCACCCGATAGGCGTTGTCCTGAGCGTTGAACGACGAAAAGACCGCCCCCATCACCGCCATGCTGATGGCGATGGAGATCATCAACTCCACCAGCGTGAAGCCGCTCTGTGAGGTCGGCTTTCTCACGATGCGCCCCACTCCTTGGCGATCAACGTGGTCATGCTGATGTGGCGGGTGTCGTTGTCCCAATAGACGGTAGAGGT
>JALWRU010000098.1 GCA_026994095.1 Nitrospira sp.
GACCCCCTACCTGCCGTTTGAGCAGAATCCGTTTACCGGCAAGCCTCTCGCTCCGGTAACCCCACCCGAGGGCGACTGGGGCCTGGCCGAAATCTCGCGGCTGCTGTACTTCACCAACGGGGTAACCGCCATGATGCGTATGCCGGACGGTGGCCGCCATCTGTTTCGGGCCGCTCCCAGTGCTGGCGCGCTCTACCCCACCGAGTTATATCTCACCATCCGCGACCTGCCGGAGCTGCCGGAAGGTATCTATAACTATCAGGTCAACAACCACACGCTGGTGCCGGTGTGGGAGGGCGCGGTATACGACCGGCTCATGCGTGCTACCTTCAACCACAGTGCGGTCACCACCTCGCAGATGACGCTCATTATGACCGGCCTGTGGGAGCGCGGCCTGTGGCGCTATCGGGAGCGGGCCTACCGGCGCTGCCTGCTGGATACCGGCCATGTGTTTGGCAACCTGTCGGCCATCGGTCCCGGCTTCGGTTTTGGCGTGATTACGGTGGGCGGGTTCCACGACGCCTCGCTCAACGAACTGCTGTTTTTAGACGACAGTCAGGAGGCGGCGCTGGTGGTGGCGGCCCTGCCCCGGCTGGATCAGGTCGCGCTGGACCAACTTCCGCGACTGGGCGCGGTCTCCTCCGAGGGCCACCTTCATCCCCATGAAGAGGGCCTCCCGCTGCATCTGCAACTGCACCGGGGCGCCTACCTGCAGTCCGGTGATGACGGATTGAACCCTTCGGTGGCGACCGAGCCTGCGGAGGACCGATTGCCCTCCGAGTCGGACGAGATCATCGCGCTCGACCATAACCCACTGGAGTGGCACAACGGTATTGAATCGACCATCCTGGCGCGCCGCTCCTGCCGCCGGTTTTTGCCAGAGGCCATCTCACTACAGGATTTGAGCAGCGTACTGTCCTACGCCTATCAGCCGGTGGTGCCGTTTTTCGGGGACGATCAACACCCGCTGGCGCAGATGTTTGACCCGTCGTTGTTATCGACTTATCTATTGGTGCTGCGGGTCGACGACCTGACACCGGGCCTCTATTTTTACGACCCTGTGCAACACGAACTACAACTGGAGCGTGACGGCGAGTTGATCGAGCTGTCCCAGCATATCTGTCTGGGGCAGGAGTTGGGGCGCGATGCGGCAGTGCTGGTGGTCCACACCTTCAACCTGTCCGCCGCCACCGCCCGTTACGGCGACCGGGCCTACCGCTACCTGCATATGGACGCGGGGTACATTGGCCAGTACATGTCGTTGGCGGCGCAGGAACTGGGGCTGGGCATCTCTGGCATTGGTGGCTTCTTTGACGATGAAGTCACCCGTATTCTGGGGCTGTCCGCGAACCACGGTGTGGCCTATATCACCACCCTGGGGATGTCAGGCGCGGGCTGATAGAAGATGACCACACCGGTGGCGCTGGATTTGATCGTCATGGCCAAAGAGCCGCAACCGGGCCGGGTCAAGACCCGCCTCATTCCGGCACTGGGGGCCGAGGGGGCCGCCCGGCTACACCGGGCCTTTGTGGGGGATATTCTACGTCGAGCGGTCGAGCGTCACCCGCAGGTGACCCTCTGTCATGCGCCGGATGACCACCCGCCTGTGCTGGCCAGTCTGGTGACCCGACACAGCGCCCGCATGACCCCGCAGGGGGACGGCGATCTAGGTGCCCGCATGGCCCGTGCACTGCACACCCAATTAGTCAACACAGAACGCGGCGTACTGCTGATCGGTACCGACTCCCCCACCCTGCCGGATGCGATGCTCATCGATGCGGCGGCACAGCTTGACCGTGCAGATCTGGTTTTCGGCCCAAGCTGTGATGGTGGGTACTATCTGGTGGGGGCGACCCCCACCTTGCTGGCCGACTGGTCACGGGTCGTTGAGGCCCTGTTTTGTGGCATCGACTGGGGCAGTGACCGTGTATTGGCGCAGAGTCTGGCCCGTGGCCGCAAAGCAGGCTTATCGGTGGCATTGGCCCCCGGTTGGTACGATGTGGATCGTCCCGACGACCTGACCCTGCTGCGCCGGCACCTGTCGGACGACCCCTCCGGCTTGCCCGATACCGCTGCGGCATTGAGCCACCTGTCTCACCGGCAACGGTCGGTCTAGGTGAGTACTTCTACTGCGGGCATCTATCTGGCGTTTCCCTTCTGCCTGTCTCACTGCCACTACTGCAGCAATCCGGCGGCCCGCTACAGCGACGAAGCGGCAGCCGCCTATACGGCGCAGATGGCGGCTGATCTCCAACAGGTCGCGCCTGACTGGAGCGACCACCGTTTCGACTCCCTGTTTTTAGGCGGTGGCACCCCCACGCTGATGCCGACCCACCAACTGCAACGTTTGATCCAGACCGTGCAGGCTCATTTTGACCTGACGGACGACGCAGAGATTACCTCCGAGGCCAACCCGGACACCCTTACCACGCCGGTGGCAGAGGGGCTGCGCAGCATCGGTATCAACCGCATCAGCATTGGCGCACAATCGTTTGACGAGGGCGGCCTGACCCAACTGGGCCGTCTGCACGATACCCGTTCGGTGCCCACTGCGGTGGCCGTCGCCCGTGCGGCAGGATTCGACAACCTGTCGCTGGATTTGATCTATGGGCGTCAAGGGCAGACCACCGAGGGCTGGTCGAAAGAGTTGGCCCAGGCCCTGTCGTTGGCACCATCGCACCTGTCGGCCTATGCGTTGACACCGGAGGAGGGTACCGTGCTGTGGCAGATGGTGCAGAGCGGCACAGTGCAACTGCCCGATGGTGACGCAACTGGACGGCTGTACCAGCAGGGGGTCGCAGCGCTACTGGAAGGCGGGTACCACCGCTACGAGATCTCCAACTTCGCTCGACCGGGCTTTGAGTGCCGCCACAACCAGCACTACTGGCAGATGGACGACTGGCTGGGGCTGGGCATCGGTGCCACCAGCCACCGGGACGGCCTGCATCAGATGCAGACCGAGCAACTCGATGACTACCTTGACCGCCCTGAACAGGCCCCCCTGTTTCTGTTCAGCGAACGGCTGGCTGCCGTTGAGCGGCTGCACGAAGCGGCCATCTTCGGGCTGCGGACCCGCCAGGGGATTCGGCTGGACCAACTCCCCGGTGGCAGTGATGTAGCGCAGATTATCACACCGCTAAAGCGCTTGATAGACGCGGGGTTGGTGACCCGCATCGGCCAGACACACGTAGCCACCGAGCGGGGCCTGCTGTTGCACGATACCATCGGTTGTGAACTGGCCTACCCCGGCGTATCCACCTGAGCCATAAATCTGCTATTTTAAGAGGGAATCCTTCTTTTTTTGTGGGGGGTCTGCCCCCGGTCATAGGTTGCCATGAAGCAGCACATTCTGATTGTCGATGACGAAGCCCTCTTTCGGGAGATCTGTAAAGAGATGCTCGAAGAGTATGGCTATCGGGTATCGGTGGCCGAAGACGTCCCCTCTGCCCAGACCATCTTAAGCGCCGATCAGGTTGACCTGTTGGTCACCGACATCACGCTGCCCGGTGCTGACGGCCTCTATCTGGTTGAGCACGCGCAGGAGGCCCAGCCCGACCTGCCCGCCATTGTCATCACCGGCTATCTCACTCAGGAGAACATGCTGCGAACCCTCAATCTGGGGGTGCGCGGCTTCCTGACAAAACCGTTCTTTTATGACGAACTGTTCCAGTCGGTAGAGAAGGTACTCAAGCACTCGGCAGCGACCCAGGACCGCTTGCTGCTGAACCGCTACCACCCGTTGATCGGGCTGGGCGAAGAGATCCTGTCCCAGACCGACAAGGATGTACTGGCACCGCTCCAGTCGGTCTTGACCATCGCCTTAAACCACACCGCTGCCAGTCAGGCGGTAGTGGCGACAATTCCTGCCACCGGCCAGCCCAAACTGTTGGCCAGCGATGGGTTTACCCCGCAGGAAGAGTTTCACATCCCGGCCTATCTGGCCCAGTTGGGTGCTCGTCTGCAGGACCAGCCGGCAGGGGAGCCGCTGGTGCTGGAGTTGACCTCCGGACAACTGGTGCTGGCTGCCCGCTTGCACGGTGGATCGGGAGTAAACGGTTTTTTGGCGCTGTTTCAGATCGAGGGCAAATCGAGCTTTTCCAAAGAGGAAGAAGGGCTGATTCGGCTATTGTCGGTGCAGGCTTCACTGGCCCTCCGGCAAGAGGCACTACCCACCACACCCAGTGCACCAGATAAAGCCGTGCTTGACCTGCTGGCGGCATTGCAGCCTCCGGCAGTGGGCTCCTGGAGCGGCGATGAGCGGGCCTCCTACGCCCATCTGGCCATCGAACTGGCGGCCGCGTTGGGGTTATCGACCGAAGATCAACAGTTGGTGGCCGATGCCACTGTTTTTCACGATCTGGGCAAGACCCTGTTGCCCGCTCACCTGCTCGACAAGCGGGGGCCATTGACCGCTTCCGAGCGAGAGACCATTCAGACCTTTGTGGATATGGGGGCGTTTCGGCTGGCCCGTGTCCCCGCCTACAGGAAGGCATCGACGTTGGTACTGTCCCACCGGGAGCGGCTGGACGGCAACGGCTATCCGCAGGGTACACAGGGTGGTGCGCTGCCGTTGACGGCGCAGATTGTCGGTGTGGTCACCTACTGGAGCGCCCTGCGCTCGGATCGGCCCTACCGGGGCAGTTACAGCCGCGATGCTGCAATCCAGGTGATGCAGCGCGAGGCCGGTCGTGGTTATCGCAACGATGTGGTAGAAAAGCTGCTGGAACTGGTCGCTCCGGGCAATCGACACTAAGACCCGACAGGCGCGCCAGACAATTCAGGCGGTGTTAAGCGACCCGGCTGTCGTCCAGACAGAGGGTCTCCAGCACCTTTCGGACCGGTACAATCTCGGTAGAGCGGTACAGGTTGGTTCCGGTAAAGAACAGCCCGTCCGCCAGATCGCCACGCTGGGCGCGGTCCAGCGCGTAGGCAATGCAGAAGGTCTCTTTATCGTCCCGGCAGAGGCACTTGCGCAGACAGTTGGCAAAACACTGCATGGCCACCTCACCGTCGCCGTCCAGCCGGTCAATAAAGTCGGAGTGGACCGCCCGACCGGGTAACCCGGCAGGGCTGTCGACAATCGATACGTCAGCAGGCTTGCGGCCCAGATAGAGCTGTTTGAACGCATCCGCCGCGTCGCACTCGTCGGTACAGATAAAACGGGTGGCCATCTGCACCCCGGAGGCACCGTAGGCCATCATCTGGTCAATGTCATCCCGATCCCAGATACCGCCAGCACCAATCACCGGAATGTCGTACCCCTCGCTTTCCAGGTAGGCAACGATCTCCGGTACCACACGGCTTAAATCGTAGGCCGGGTCGCCCAGATCCTGCCGCTTCACACCCAGGTGACCGCCAGCGGTGTTGGGGTCTTCCACTACCAGCGCATCTGGCAGCCGTTTGTGGGTATTGCCCCAGCGGCGGCACATGAGGCGGGCCGCTTTCATCGATGACACGATCGGCAGCAGTGCACAGTCAGGAAAGTCTTTGGTATAGGTGGGCAGGTTGAGCGGCAGACCCGCCCCCGAGATAATCACGTTGGCACCATTTTCGGCAGCGGTGCGAGCCATCGCCTCGTGGTCGGTAATGGCCACCATGCAGTTGACGCCGATGACACCATCCGGCGCAGTGGCGCGGGCAGCCTTGAGTTCATCGGCCAGTGCCAGCTGGTTGGCCTTGAAGTAATCGCTCTTTTTTTTGTAGTAGGGCGAAGACAACCCCAGCGCCACCGAGGCGATCACCCCGACGCCGCCCTCTTTGGCCACCGCACCGGCCAGACGCGCACCGGACACCTTGATGCCCATGCCGCCTTGAATAATCGGTAAACGGGCCACATGAGGGCCAAGTTTGAGGGGCGCGAGACTGGTAGGGATCGGGTTATTCAAACAGGACCACCGCTAACTTGAGAAACCGGTTGAATCGGCCAGTACGACCGGGGTAAAACGCCCGCCCATGCGGCGTAAAGCATTGAAGCTGCGGAAGGAAGCCTATCATAGCTCACGGCCCGTGTCTCCTATTACCCTGCCGCCATCTGGCGGTTTTCCTGTGGCGGGACCACCGTTGACGAATGGCCACACATCTGGGCGTAAAGCTGGTTCAAACGACGCTGCTGAACCTCCCAGCTATAGCGGCTTTTACGCACCACCTTGACGTTGTGACAAAAGCGTTCAGCGGCAGCGTCATCTAAACAGATGCGCGCCAGCTGGTCAGCCAGATGGGCCGGGTCGTCCGGGTTGGCCAACACCCCGAAATGGGACTGGTGAATGATGCGCTCCAGCCCCGGCAGCCAGCTTGCCACCACCGGAATTCCGGCCATCAGGTAGTGAAACAGGCTGTCCGGTATGTCGTATAACGCCCGCTGACAGTGATCTCGTGACAGGCTCAGGCCCGCGCGGGCAGCGGCCAGCGCACCGGGAAGGTCGGCTTCATCTACCTGCAAACGGTGCAGCCGACCGGTCATCTCGTGCTGTTTGGCCCACGCCTGTAACGGTGCAGGGTCGCCCCTGCCATTAATGACCACCAACTCCACCTTGCGTAGCTGCGCCACGGCGGTGAGGGACACCTCCAGCGCAGCGAACTCCGGTGCCAGCACCACCACCGCCGGTCGCCCGGTCAACAACCAGGGGGCCGCCGGACGAGGTAACTCCTGATGGGGCAAGGCGGCGTAGATGGGCACCACCGGCACCTCTGCCAGTTTCAATTCCCGCTGTAAAAACTCGCCGAACAGGTAGCTGGAGCAAAGCACCGCATCCACCCGTGGTGCAGCCCGGCGCTCCCCTACCCCAACCTGTAGCCGTCGCCACCAATTGCCAGCCCATTGGGTCAGTGGTTCCGTCTCAACGGTGTTGAGTGGCTCCTGCCCTGCACCGGGTGCGTCATAGATCAGCCGGGTGGTGGCCGGTAGCACCCGTGCCATGCGTGCCAGTGTAACCGGGTCGTTGACCTGCACAATGTGTGGCTGTTGTGCCTCAATCAGACGATCAATAGCGCCGTCGTCGGCTTGCTCCGGCTCGGTGGGCAGACATCGTTCCACCGACAGACTCACCGGCGGGCCGTCGGGCCAGTTCAGGTCGTGGCCTACGTAGAGGCACACCTCATAGCCGTCCGCAGCCAGTCCCTCAGCCATCTGTACCACACGCCGGTTGCGGGCTACCGGATCGTGGGCGATCAGGGCCACCCGGATGGATCGTCTGTTACTTGCTTCCATGACCGCCATTATACGGTGACTGCCTGCACTGTGCTTGGTGGAATGCCCCGGTCTACAAACCGATGGTTGACCATCCAACGAGGGCAGCCGTATGCTTTTCCGATGCTGTGTGTGCGCAGACCCGCGTTCGGGAGTCTGACCGTTGGGGTGCATACCGAGCCTGGTGGGTGCCTGTCACACACCGTTGTTTTTGCGACTATGGCAACGCCGGATTACAGTTTGTAGCGGCGTCGCACCATCCCTTGAAGGAGTCTTACATGCCCAAACCGAAACGCCACATTCTGATCTGCACCAACACCCGCCCGCCGGGACATCCGCGTGGATCCTGTGGTGAAAAGCGCTCGCCGGAGCTGCTCATGAATTTCATGATGGAGATCGAGAACAAGGGTCTGTTTCAGGAAGCCATTGTCACCGGCACCCAGTGCATCGGGCCGTGCGGCATGGGGCCGATCGTGGTGGTCTACCCGGAAGCCGTATGGTATCGCGGTGTGACAGGTGAAGACGTGGCCGAGATCGTGCAGTCCCACATTGTCGATGGCAAGCCGGTCGAGCGACTGGTGATGCCGGAAGAGGTCTGGGGCTAAACCAGCCGGGATTCCACTCCCCGCCTGCCGGGGGGCAACAAAACGGGCGCAGTGATGAACCCCACAAGGGGTGATCACTGCGCCCGTTTTGCGTTGGGCGGTCGTGGACCAACCCCTTTATCGTATGCTCAGTCGGACTTGCCTCGCCGTACCGGAGAGCGACGCACCCGGCGGACCGGAGGCTCCTTCTCATCGGCACTGGTGCTGTCGGCTCCGCCCACTGCCACCGGGGCAGCCTCAACAGGCTCGGTGGCTTCTGGCACGTCA
>JALWRU010000099.1 GCA_026994095.1 Nitrospira sp.
CATGGTGCCGCGAATATTACGGACGCTGGTGATGACCTCCTGCAATACCGCCACCGCCGCCTCCGCATCCGGGTGGTGCAGGGCCGCATCAGCCACCGGGAACGGTGCCACCAGAATCAACTCACCCGCGTCCCCCGCATGGGGGGTGTGGGGGTGGGGCAGACGGCCATACAGCTCTTCGGTGATAAACGGCATATACGGGTGCAGCAGCCGCAGGATGTGCTCGAACACCCCCACCAGTACTGCCCGCGTAGCAGCAGCGGCCTCGGCATCATCGCCGGTCAGGGCCGGTTTGCACAGCTCCAGATACCAGTCGCAGAACTCACCCCAGATAAAGTTATAGAGGGTGCGCGCACCTTCATCGAAGCGGTAGGCGTGTAATTCTTGATCGAGCTGTGCGGCGACCGCATTCAAGCGGCTGACAATCCACTGCTCCGGCAAGCCCCCTTTGGCGGCGGCTGCGGCCAGATCGTCGGTGGCCGGTTGGCCTCCCTCCGGCAGGTTCATGTCGATAAAGCGGGCGGCGTTCCACAACTTGTTGGCAAAGTTGCGGTAGCCGACGATGCGGTCTTCCGCCAGCCGGATGTCCCGCCCCGGGCTGGCAAACGCAGCCATGGTAAAGCGCACAGCATCGGTGCCGTACTGATCCATGAGGGTCAGCGGATCGACCACGTTGCCCTTGGACTTGCTCATCTTCTGCCCGTCCGAATCCCGCACCAGCGCGTGCATGTAGACGTCGCGGAACGGCACCTCGCCCATGAACTTGATGCCCATCATGATCATGCGGGCCACCCAGAAGAACAGGATGTCGAAGCCGGTGCTCAAGGTGCTGGTGGGGTAGAAGCGCGCCACGTCTTCAGTCTTGTCGGGCCAGCCGAGGGTGGAGAACGGCCACAGGGCGGAGGAGAACCAGGTATCCAGCACGTCCGATTCCTGGGTCAATTCACTGCCACCACAACCGCCACAGACGGTGGCGTCTTCACGGCTGACAGTGATGTGACCACAGGCGCAGTGCCATGCGGGGATGCGGTGGCCCCACCAGATCTGGCGGCTGATGCACCAGTCACGGATGTTGTCCATCCAGTCAAAATAGGTGTTCTTCCAACTGTCCGGATGGAAGCGGACCTGACCATCCTTGACGGCGGCAATGGCCGGTGCTGCCAACGGCGCGATGTTGACAAACCACTGGGTCGAGATCATCGGCTCCACCACTGTGCGGCAGCGGTAACACTGGCCCACCGCGTGGGGATGATCCTCTTTGGCGTTGAGTAGTCCGGCGCTGTTAAGGTCGGCCACGATGCGGGTGCGGCACTCCTCACGGCTGAGCCCCGCATAATCGCCCGCCTCGGCATTCATGACCCCTTGGGTATCCATGATGGAGCGGGTCTCCAGGCCGTGTTTTTTACCCAGCTCAAAATCGTTGGGGTCGTGGCCGGGGGTGACCTTCAGCGCGCCGGTACCGAACTCCCGGTCTACGTACTCATCGGCGATCACCGGCAGGCGGCGGCCCACCAGCGGCAGGATCACTTCACCGCCGATCAGGTCTTGATAGCGCTCGTCCTCAGGATGCACCGCCACGGCGGTATCGCCCAGCAGGGTCTCCGGGCGGGTGGTGGCAATCACCAGATCGTCGCCGCCGTCGGCCCGTTTGTAGACCAGATGATAGAGCGCGCCCATGGCGTCTTCATGCTCCACCTCCAGGTCTGACAGGGCCGACTCGCAGCGCGGGCACCAGTTGACCAGATAGTCACCCCGGTAGATGAGGCCCTCTTCGTAGAGCGACACAAACACCTCACGCACGGCGCGGGACAGGCCCTCATCCATGGTGAAACGCTCTCGCGACCAGTCGCAGGAGGCCCCCAGCCGCCGCAACTGCTGCATGATGGTGCCGCCGGACTGCTTCTTCCAGTCCCAGATGCGTTCGATGAACGCCTCCCGGCCCACATCGTCGCGGGTTTTGCCTTCGGCTGCGAGCTG
>JALWRU010000100.1 GCA_026994095.1 Nitrospira sp.
CCTCATAGGCCGCCTGTGTTGGATTGAACACCGCCAGCCGGATGGTTTGCGCCGGTACCGGGCCGTCGCTGCGCGGGATCAACACATAACGGAAGGTGCGCTGACCGGCCACGCCGCTGGCCGGGTGCTGGATCTGGTCTTCCACCTCCGGGTCGTAGACCTCAAACTGCGGCATGTCCGGCAGTTCAACCCGGTCGATGGCGGCCAGATTGCCCTGCCCGGACACGGTGACTGACAAGGTCACCGCATCCCCCACCCGCACCCGCTGCCGGTCCACCTGTGCCGCCAGTTGGTACTGACCCACCACCCCGTCAAAGCCGTCCGGACGGCCCGCTGTGGGCAGCGGTTTTACGGTGATGGTCAGCGGCGGCGTCTGGCGTTGCTGACTGCCGGAGAACGGGTCGGCACTGTAACGAACCAGTGCGGAGCCGACCGTCAAGGTACCCGGTTGGAGTGGAAACAGGGCGGTGACCCGACGGTCCACCACCCACGGGCGGCCGCCCTCGTTACGCCGCTCGGCAGCGGGCTGCTGTAATTCGATCGCCTGAAAACCGGAGGTAGACGGCGGGGTGTACTGGACATTGCCGAACAGGTCGACCGCCCGATGGAAGCGGAACGTTAAGAGTACCTGTTGGCCCACATAGACCTGCTTTGGCAACGCCGCAATATCGACCTGAATGTCTTCCTCTGCCACCCCGGCGCGGGGCTGCATGAGGTTGCCGAAGGGGGAGTTGCCAAAAGGAAAGTTGCCAAACGGATCGGGTCGGGTGGCCTGACGGCGGGGCGGGGACGATTTTTTGGGCAGGGTGCCACGGGCGACGATGTTCAGCGTCAGCGGGTCAGAGCGGTAGGTCTTGCCGCCCACCTGCACCGTCAGGGGGGGGATTTTCACCTGCGCAATGCGCTCGGCGCGCAGGGTGAAGAAGAACGTATTTTCCCGGCTGATAGCGCCGTTGACCATGTTGAAACTGCTGGAGCTGCCGGTGCCCACCAGCGTTAACCCGTCCAGCGGTGGCAGCTTCGGTTCGGCCACACCACCCTTCTCACGGGTGACGGTCACCCGCAGGATGACACTATCACCCACCTCTACCTTGTCCGGGTTGAGGCTGGCCACCACCGACGGGGCGGCCAGGGCGCTGGTGGCGAATAACAGCATGCCGCACAGGGTGGCCGCTAAAAAATGAACGATGGTCCTCACCAGTCCTGCTCCACTCGATTACGCCGACCTTGTTGTTGTGCCTGCGCGGCCATGGCCCGGCGCATGGCCTCGCGCAGGATGTTGGCTTCGTGACGGTCACCCCGCGCCAACATGCGGGTGAGATCGGTGCGGGCCTGCTCGGCGGCCTGTTGTGCTGGGGTCTGCATGGCGTCACCGTCGGTTGGCTCGCCCTGCGGCTCGGGCTCACTGGCCTGAGCGGTCCGGGCGTCGGTCTGCTCCTGCTCGCCCTCCCCATTGGCATCGTCCTGCCCACTGTCTTGCTCACTATCCTGTTCGCCGTTTTGCGGCTGCTGCTCGCCATTCTGCTCGTCCTGCCCCTCGCCATCAGACGGCTCATTTTGCGCGGACTGCCGGGAGTCAGACGGGTCGGATTGGCCCTCTTGATTTTTACCCTGTTGCCCCTGTTGCGGGTCGCCCTCGCCCTGCTGGCTATCGTCGGAGGACTGTTCTTGCTCCTGTTCTTGCTCCTGTTCTTGTTGCTGGGCCAGTCGGGTGGCGGCAATTTGCAGGTTCTTGCGGGCGTCGTCGGTGGACGCGGTTCCGCCTGCCTGAATGGCCTGACGGTAGGCGTCGATGGCCTGTTGTAACGCCGCTTTGGGGTCGTCGGCACCCTCCGCCTGTTGCAGATAGGCGTTGCCCAGATTGAAGGCCGCCTGAGCGCGCAGATTGTCGTCATCAGCCCCGGCCAGCGCCTGTTGCAGCAGCCCGGTGGCGTCCTCCGGCGAGGCGTTTCCCAGCTTGGCGGTGCCCAGATT
>JALWRU010000101.1 GCA_026994095.1 Nitrospira sp.
CCCACACCTTGCCCATGCGCAACATCCACCGCACGGTGGGCACTATGCTCGGGTATGAAGTGACCCAGCGCTACGGTGTTGAAGGGCTTCCAGAGGACACCATTCACCTGCGGTTTGAGGGCAGTGCAGGCCAGAGCTTTGGTGCGTTTATCCCCCGTGGGATGCGGCTGGACCTGATCGGTGACGCCAACGACTATACCGGCAAGGGGCTATCCGGCGGCAGGATCGTGGTACGCCCGCCGGATGACGCCACCTACCGACCGGAGCGCAACATCATCGTCGGTAACACCGTGCTGTATGGTGCCACTTCCGGCGAGGCGTTCTTTAACGGTGTGGCGGGTGAGCGTTTTGCGGTGCGTAACAGCGGCGCGCTCACCGTGGTAGAAGGAGTGGGCGACCACGGTTGTGAATACATGACCGGTGGACGGGTGGTGGTGCTGGGTAAAACCGGGCGCAACTTCGCCGCCGGAATGAGTGGTGGTATCGCCTATGTGTACGACCCGCGTGAGCGCTTTCCCGGTCGCTGCAATCAGTCCATGGTGGAACTGACAGCGGTCAGCGAACCGGGCGATATCGCCACCATCAAGAAGATGCTGGAGGCCCATGTACAGCACACCGGCAGTGCCGTGGCGACGGAAATTCTCGAGGATTGGCAGGAGTCCTATCCGCAATTCTTAAAGGTGTTCCCACTGGATTACAAACGAGTGCTGGAGGAGCAGGCGGCCCGCAAGGACGGCCACGAAGACGCCAAACTGGAGGGTTCGAACTGTGGGTAAGGTCACCGGATTCAAGGAGTATGATCGGCAGGTGTACGGGGCGCGGCCGGTCCCGGAGCGGGTCGGTAACTACTCCGAGTTTGTGCTGCCACTGGCGGAAGATCAGCTCAGGCAGCAGGGTGCCCGCTGCATGAATTGCGGCATTCCGTTTTGCCACGACGGCTGCCCGTTGGGCAACCTGATCCCGGACTGGAACCATCAGGTGTATGAGGGCCGGTGGGACGAAGCGCTGGAACAGCTCCACGCTACCAACAACTTCCCCGAGTTTACCGGTCGTATCTGTCCGGCCCCCTGTGAAGCCTCCTGTGTGCTGAACATCGATCAAAGCCCGGTCACCATCAAGCAGCTTGAGGTGAGCATCATCGATCGGGCCTTTGAAGAGGGCTGGATCGAGGCGCAGCCTCCGGCGGTCCGCACCGGGAAAACAGTAGCGGTCATCGGTTCCGGCCCTGCCGGGCTGGCGGCGGCCCAGCAACTCAACCGGGCGGGTCATCAGGTTACCCTGTTTGAGCGTGACGACCGCATCGGTGGCCTGCTCATGTACGGCATCCCCGGCTTCAAGATGGAAAAGACCGTCGTGCAGCGGCGGGTAGACCTGCTGCAAGAGGAGGGCATCGAACTGCGCCCCAATACCAACGTGGGGGTGGATATATCGGTGGCCGACCTGAAGGCCGAATACGACGCCATCTGCATCTGTGTCGGCTCCACCGTGCCGCGCGATCTGCCGGTACCGGGGCGAGAGCTGTCCGGCGTGCATTTCGCCATGGAGTTTTTGGTTCCGCAGAACAAGCGCGACTGGGGCGACACCCTCTCACCGGAGCAGGACCTGAATGCCACCGGCAAAAACGTGGTGATTATCGGTGGTGGTGATACCGGCTCGGACTGTTTGGGGACGTCCATCCGTCAGGGGGCCAACAAGATTTATCAGCTGGAGCTGATGCCGCAACCGCCGGAGCAGCCGACCGATGACAACCCTTGGCCCCAGTGGCCCAGGGTAGAGCGCATTTCGACCTCGCAGCAAGAAGGTGGTGAGCGTCTGTTTGCAGTGCTGACCAAGTCGTTTTCCGGCAACGATGCGGGTCAGGTGACCCACCTGAACGGCGTCAAGGTGGAGTGGTCTACCGGTGAGGATGGCCGACCGGGTTTCACCGAGATTCCCGGCAGCGAGTTCACACTCGAGGCGGACCTGGTACTGTTCGCCATGGGGTACCTGCACCCGGACACCGCGCCGTTTGTGAAAGACCTGGGGGTGGAGTTGGATGCACGGGGCAACCTGATGACCAACGGCAAGGGCGCCACCAGCGTACCCGGCGTCTACGCCGCAGGAGACGCCGCACGCGGCCAGTCGCTAGTCGTCTGGGCCATCGCCGAAGGCCGCAACGCTGCCCGCGAGATCGACCTGTATTTGATGGGCGAGACTGTGCTGCCGTAGGAATGACACTTGCCAAGTGTAGAATTGCTCGAAGATTGTGTTCAGAGTTGAAATTTAGTGTGCCGCCAGTTGTAAGTATAGATTTTAACTTGGTGTGTTAGGCTTTTTAGAATGTGCTGTGACATTGTTGGGGTGAAATTAAATTCGAAAAAAGACCTTAATTTGAATCTCAAATAAAACGATGTATCACCGGAGATTTCGATCATTTAGGCCTAATTTTA
Source organism: Nitrospira sp. (assembly GCA_026994095.1). GTDB lineage: Bacteria > Nitrospirota > JACRHL01 > JACRHL01 > JACRHL01 > JALWRU01. The sequence goes on from JALWRU010000101.1 coordinate 2,430, forward strand.
CCCCGAATGGGTTAGAGTTTCTTGGGTCGCTTGGTAGAAAATTGGGAGTAGAGTCAGTGGCATTAGGTGAACTAACAGGCGCTATAGCAATGCTAATAGTTGTTGCATTTTACACTCCTCTTCTTTTCATGCTTAAAAAGAGGCTAGATAGGAAGCGGTCAAGAAAAGAATATTATCATGCTTTTTTGTCGATTTTAGATCGTGTTGATGATGACGATAAAGCAGTTGACCAAATTAGCATTGTATTCAATAAGATTTCTGAGCGATTTGGCCTAGTAAGCTCTAGACAATGTTAGCGTTACTGATTACACAGAAGATCTATTGTGTCGAGTGGAATCGTATCGCCCAAGGATTTTCAAATCTGTGTATTCTATTGAATTCACCCTCGAACATAGGGATCGAATTGTGAATGTGATAGAGATAATGAAATCAAGGCAGCCATTCGGAGGTGTGTCAAACAAATATGAGAATATTTTGAGCATGATAAAACATGCATTTGATACAAAAAAATGATGACTTAGGTGTTAGTAATTTGCGTCAGTTAGCCGACGATATAGAGGTCTTAGAGAGCGTTATATATTCTCAAGGAAAAAAGAGTTTAATTTCGACATTGGTGTCAATTGTAGGTGTCATTCTTACCCTCGTTTTCGGCGCATTGACAGTTATTCAATTTGTTTATTCGCCTGTGGGGTGAAGGCTTATGTCACGTTCGAGTTTCTTACGAATTTAGAGGGTTGGTGGCCATAAACGCCTCTATTTAAGGATGAATAACAGATTTATAATAACACTTGATGAGACGGTCTACCGACCAGAGCGGGCAGGGCCTACCGTAAGTAGGCTGCGCCGAGAGATCCCCGAATGCTCCCGCCCCATTACCGCACCGTCTGCACACCCGCCATGCTCATCAACGGGATCGGCATCCCAAACCCGATTTCAAGGGGGGCTAGTACGCCGTCGTTCTTCCCAATAGCTGGGCGCGCGCTTCAAGATTTTTCCTCCCATCCCCCATCCGGTCTTCTTCTCGATCCCGGCTTTGGTAATCCGTCCGGAGATCGTGACAGGATTGGCCGTAGATGGATCGGTAAACGAGATGGTGACGTTGTTGTCGTCATCTATTGTTGCCGTAATCAGGGTAAGCTCGTCCGGCTCGCCCTGAGCATCCTGAATGGTGCCTTGAAATCCCTTATTGGTATAGACAATGCGGATTTCGATACCGAGAAGATCGCCCCCCTCCTCGTTGTAGTACATTGAGGAAAAGGTGCCAGTCGGATTGGCTGGGCGTTGGGCAAGAGCCACGGTAGACCCGGTAAAAATCAACAATGCCATTGACAGGCTGACTATACCGATCAATTTTGGAAGAGTGCAGTTCATCTTGAATCCAGCCCGTTTCGGTAATATTCTTGGGCGCGCTGAATGCGCGATCGACGGTTGCCAATACCTTCTGGCACCTCAATGAAGAAATGGCCAGGGTCGGGTTTACGGAAATCTCCACCCCAGTTAAAACCGGACTGGCGAGCAAAATCAACGATTTCCTTCAGCTGTTTTTCCGAATAACGCTGTGTTTTATCTTTATTGTTCAGGCTGATGTCAAAAGCCCGCCCAGCCTCATGCAGGCTATTCCCCGGCGGGGCTGGTGTCGTTGCCGTTGGGTCAGTAAGCAAACCCTTCTGGCCGATCGTAGAGCGAAAACCGGATGTAAATGGCACGTCCATTTCGGCCTGTCGGGTCCGGTCAATGAAGTCCTGCACATTGGCCGCAACCTCCGGGTCGAAGTAGGCCCTCCCCTTACCGGGCACGTCTATGGGTACCAGCGCCGGGGTCGGTGGGCCAAACGGTTCGTTCGTCTCCGCTTGCGCCAGTTGAACCGGTACTACGTCTGGTTGGCGGCGCGCCAAGCCCTCCTGTTCCAACTGCCACGCGATGGGTGGTTCGTTGCCAAGAATGGCCCACAGTGGTTTTGTTTCTCCCGGACGTCCGTGCCATTTCACCGGTTTGCGGTCACCGGCGGGTTTGGGTGAGAGAATTTCCCCAAGCGATTTGGATTTGAATGGGTCGTTCATCATTAGTTCCTATCTTCACGCGGCTCATGATTAAAATCAACACGGCCTGTTGTCATACCACTGGCAGATTTACCGAACTTTTACTGTGATACAACTCGGCTGGTGTAGGCCTTGTGTTTCTTGCTTATTGCGGGGAAGGGTGGCAAAGGCTTCGCAAGCTGGTAAGTCATGCGGGGGTAAGGGCTCCGACAGAGTTCGAGGCCTCGATCTACTATAATCAGCTAGTGCCCGACTCTTTTTACCCGTGTTACCTTCGTCGCATGGTCTCACTTAAGCGCACGACATAATCTCCCCCGGCATGGAGTCACTCTCTATCCATCAGGTCCGTCGATTGGCGCTCTGCCGTGCGGGGCTGCTGAAGCCGGATTGGAGCGGGTTCTTAGGTTCGGGTTCGGGCTGCGCGGGGCATGAACAGGCGCAGGCCATTATCGATGCCTTTGGTTATCTGCAACTGGATACGATCTCAATCGCCGGTGCCCGATCACACACCCTTGTGCTGCTGTCCCGACTGCAGAATTTTTCACCGCGCATGGGCGAAGAACTGTTAACACCGGGAGCGCCGCTATTTGAATATTGGGGGCATGAAGCGTGTTGGATGCCCATGTCGTTGTACCCTGCCTTCCAGTTTCGCCGGGACCAATTTCGCACGCACCCCTGGTGGGGTGACATCATCGCCGAAAACCCCAAGGTACACGCGCGACTGCTTGACCGTATACGGACCGACGGCCCTTTGCGTTCTGCCGATATGGAAGGGGGAGGGGGTGGCGGATGGTGGGATTTTAAGCTCGCTAAACAGGTGGCCACCGCCATGTGGTCAAGCGGTGAATTGGCCATCCGGGAACGCAACAATTTTCACCGCTCTTTTGACCTAACAGAGCGCGTTATTCCCGCAGCGATGAGACGGACTTCGATGACGCTATCGGCCTCATTATGTGTGTTACTGCTGCGGGCGTTGGCCGGGCACGGCTGGGCAACCACTGGAACGCTGGCCGCCACCTGGCGTTTACGAAACCTCGGCCCTCAAATTAAACGTGCGTTAAACGAGTTGGAGGATGCGGGCGAAATCGTCCCCTGCACGCTCGGCCCAAGGCAGGGCAGGCCACGAGTGGGTTGGGTACGACCTGACGACCTAAAATTGGCAGGTCGGCTAGATCGAGCGCGTCCTCCTCGCGATCATGGGGTTTTACTTTCTCCCTTCGATCCTGTGCTTTGGGATCGTAAACGAGTGGCCGAACTGTTCTCCTTTGACCAGGTGCTTGAAGTATTCAAGCCGGCTGAAAAACGGCTCTATGGGTACTACTGCATGCCGGTGCTTGCGGGCGATACGCTCATTGCTCGGGTTGATCTCAAGGCAGAACGTAAGCAAGGCCGTCTTGAAGTGCTGAGCGTTCGTTATGAAACGACACGGCCAAGCACGGCAGACAAAAAAGCGGTAACTGTGGCCTTGAAACGATACAGCAAGGCTCTTGAGCTAACACTGCCGACCCGATTTCGCTAAGTTTCTGCAACGGTACTTCTGCGGGCGTATTGAATGCCCCCCGGGCCAAACTGCGGAAATATCTCAATAATTGGAGAGAGGGCGTTCGTGCATCGCTGCCACTAGTGCCTCGCCACCACACCTACCATGCTCATCAACGGCACCGGCACACCAATCTCATAACCTTGCCCGTAGTCCACACCGATCTGCTTAAGAATCGCTAAAATCGTATCGTCGGTGACAAACTCACCCACGGTTTTAAGGCCTGCTACACGGGCGATGTTATAGATGGATACCACCATCTCGCGGCCCACCGGGTCGGTGGCGACATTCTTGATGAGGCTGCCGTCGATTTTAAGGTAATCGACCTTCAATTTCTTGAGATACGAGAACGACGACAGACCGGTACCAAAGTCGTCCAGCGAGAAGCGGCAGCCGATCGATCAGCCCAAGTACCGCTCCACGTGTGCAAACAGCTTGGAGCGGGCCACCCCGTCCGGGGCGTACAGATACAATACCGCTTCCGCTAGGCTGAAGCGTTCGGTGGGGGACGCGAGGGCCTCCAGCGCATTTAAGTCGGCGCCCGTCGCAGGTGCGGACAAAAAGAAGAAGTGTAGGTTCTTGGGGTCGTCCGCGCCCTCGGGGTAGGGGTTGGCGCGGATCATCCCGGCCAACGTCTCCCCCGAGAGCGTGACCACCCGGGGCCGAAAACCGAATTGTTCTTCAATGGCGGTGGCGATCTGCAACGAAATAGTGACCGCCGAGGCGTCACCGGCTTCGAACAACGCAGTTGTCGCTCTGGATGTAGGTGCGTACGTTGGCGTAACCTAGGCCAGACAGCAGTTCACGCAGGTCCTTCATGGATACGATGTGCTTGCCGCCGATGTTAATGCCGCGCAACAGCGCGATCCAGAGTTTCATGCAGCGATTGTAACAAGCCGGGGCGGTGACGAGGCAACAGCTGAGACGCCGGAGGAAAGCGCGATCGGCGGAGGTTATCAAAATGTAGAAAGACAGAGGAAGGCATCCCAAAAAACCATACTGATCCAATGTGCACCACGCTGTTGAGTGGAGGTGGCTCCATCCGTTTAAACAGCCAAGGTCAGCCCTTTTAAACAACCCCGCTTACCTGCCCCAAATGATCTGACGACGGACAGGCGAGACAGCGGAAAGGAAGACATCATTCGTATCCTTTCAGATATTCTCGGGTTAGTGTCCCGTCTTCGTGCCGGAGGAGGGCGAATCTCGACGTGCCTGGTACGGTTTATGTACTACCGGGCGCGGGGCAAGTTTATCGTTGCCCACCAGAATGCCCAGATCCGGGGAGTGGAAAATATCGATGTGGATGGCCGCCTGTGGGTGGGTATCGCTTTCGTCGGGTTTCTGAACAACCGGGACCACACGTACCTTCATATTCGTGGACGGTTTAAGGCGCGGGGTCATGTGGATATCGGCAAGGGGTCCCGCATGGACATCGGTCCCGGAGCCCTGCTCGAGATGAGCAATTGCCACGTCACCGGGTCCGCACGTTTTGTCATCACGCACGGGCTCAGTATGGGGAGCGGGTGTGCGATTTCCTGGGGCACTGAATTCCTGGACGAGGATTTCCATTCATTGGATTACGAGGGACGCCGACCACCAGGCGACCCCCGCATCGTAATCGGGGACCGGGTGTGGATTGGTAGTGGCGCAAAGATCCTCAAAGGAACACGGATTGCCGCTGGTTCTGTGGTTGCCGCCAACTCGCTTGTAAGTGGCGTATTCGAGGAGGAGAACGTGCTGATTGCTGGCAACCCCGCCCGAGTTATCCGACACGGTGTGTGCTGGGAAAAATGATGAGCATCTGCCGCCGATGGACGATCCCTTTCAAATGGGGTCTGGATGGAGTGTTAGAAGCTTGAAGCCCGCCCCCTTTGATGGTCATTGGGCCACCCAGGCTTTGGGCGCGGAACCCGATGCCCCGCCCCATCACCATGCTTTCCCCGGTTCGTATAACGACCATTAAGGAGCGCCCTTCTTGACTCAAACCAACAGGTTCATCTCTTCAATAGATGAGCAAAG
>JALWRU010000102.1 GCA_026994095.1 Nitrospira sp.
CAAATACATCGCCATGATCGGCGCATTTCTGGGCTGGCCTGCGGTGCTGCTCACCACCTTTCTGGCCACCACGCTGGGGGCGGTGGTGGGGTTGGCATTGATGGGTTTTTACGGCAAGGGCCGTAAGTTTGCGGTGCCGTTCGGGCCGTTTTTATCGTTGGGTGCGGTGGTCTGCCTGTTGTGGGGAGATCAACTCATCGCCTGGTATCTGGGGTTAAGCCACCTGTGAGTACGCTGGTACGACTGAGCGCGATCTTTGCATTGTTGTTCGGTGTGATCCTGCTGGTCCACCAACAGGAGCGCCTGCTGGCTGCCGAAGCGATCTTGAACGGACCACCGGGTATGATCAGCACCATCGACTGGGATGCGGCTGGCGCAGGCACCGGACTGCTGCTCTATCTGTTTGGTGCAGGCTCGCTCGCCACCTTGCTGGTGGTGATCTTGCGGATGTATCGGTTCGAGACTGTGGGCATGTCGTCGGCGGCGTTGATGCCACTCACCCAGGCGCTGGGCGACTTAAATGCGCGGGCGGAGGAGCAGCACCGGGAGCGGGAGGAAGCGGTGGCCGAGATGACCGAGATTCGGGCGGTCCACACGGCCATTCTGGAGGGTCTTCCCAGCGGCGTGCTGACGGTTGATCAGTCCGGCCACATCACCACCTGCAACCCGGCGGCGCGGGCCATTCTGGGCTGGACTGGCGAGTCGCCGGAAGGGCTGCCGGTGAGTAACCTGTTTGGCGGTTGCCCGCCCCCGGAGCTGGACCAGTTTTATACCGACGACGGGGCTGCAATCGGCGCCATCCATCCATCCATCCAGCGGATCGATTTTGTCTGGCGACCGGCGGGCCGCAACGCCCGTCATCTGGGGTTGTCGCTGGCCCCGATTCATATCCCCGCCGGGTTGGTAACGGCGGTGCTGTTTACCGACCTGTCCCAGTTGAAACGGCTCAAGCGGCAGGTGGAATTGCGTCGACATCTGGCCCAGTTGGGTGAAGTGTCTGCCGGGATTGCCCACGAGTTTCGTAACAACATGGGGGCCATGATGGGTTATGCCCGTCTGATCGATCACGAGGTGGAGGCCGATTCCCCCGCTCGCGAGATGGTCGAGGCACTTATGGGGGAGTTACGGGGCATGGAGACCCTCATCCGCGATCTGCTGGAGTTCAGCCGCAAGGCCGAGCCAGAGTGCAGCCCGGTGGAGGTGGAGGACATGGTGCGCCAGGCGGTGCGGGTAGGGGCTGCCGATTTTGGTATCGCCGTGGGCATGCGTCTGGCCGATGATCTGCCAGCCATATGGGTGGAGGAGACCCTGCTAAAACAGAGCCTCATCAATCTGGTGAGAAATGCCTGTGAGGCGGTAACCGGGGTGGAGGGCAGCCCACGGGTGACCGTGGCGGTGGTCCCGCCCGAAGACGGCCCCGGTGCGACGGAGACCCCTGAGTGGCTGATTGTGAGCGTCTCTGACAACGGCCCCGGGGTGGACAAGGAGTTACGCGCCAAGCTGTTTTTACCATTCTTTACGACCAAGGAGAGCGGTACCGGCATGGGTCTGGCGCAGGTCAACAAGGTGGTCACCGCGTTGGGGGGCGACCTGTCTTTGGAAGAGACGCCCGGTGGTGGAGCGACCTTCCGCATGCGGGTGCCGACGGTGGCGCACCCGACGGCGCAGAAAGCGCTGATGGCCCACCATGTTTGAACGAATTTCAACAAAAACAGCCCCCCTGCGCCGACCTTTGTATCGGTTGCATCCAAGGAGATTAAAGTGAACGTCCTGCTGGTGGAAGACAAATCGGGCATGCGCGACATGCTCACCCGCGTACTGTCCCGCGAGGGGTATGAGGTGACCGCTTGTGAAGATGGCCGACAGGCCATGGATCACCTGTTGGGCACCCGCTTTGACATGGTGCTCACTGACCTGAAGATGCCCGGAGCCGACGGCTTCGAAGTGCTCAGGGCAGCCCGCGCTGCCGACGCCGAGATCCCGGTGGTGGTGATGACTGCCCACGGCAGTATCGAAGCCGCAGTATCGGCCATGCGTGACGGGGCCTTTGATTTCATCACCAAACCGTTCGACCCGGACCATCTGACGCTGCTGCTGGAGAAGGCTGCCAACTCTCGTCGCATGGCGGTCGAGAACCGGGTGCTCAAACGTACCGCCCGCCATCAGGGCGCGCCGGACCTGATCGGCGAGAGCGGGGCGCTGGCCATCGTGCGGGAGCAGGTGGCACGGGTGGCCAACACCGATACCACCGTCCTGCTGACCGGCGAAAGCGGTACCGGCAAGGAGCTGTTTGCCCAACTGGTCCACGCCAGCAGCCCCCGCAAGGACGGGCCGTTTATCGCGGTCAACTGTGCGGCGGTACCGGCAGAACTGTTGGAGAGTGAGTTTTTTGGCCACGAAAAGGGGGCCTTTACCGGTGCTGAAGGTCGCCGCATCGGCCAGTTTGAGCTGGCTCAGGGCGGTACCATCTTTCTGGACGAAATCGGTGACATGGACCTGGTATTACAGGCCAAACTGCTGCGGGTTTTGCAGGAGGGGTGTGTCACCCGTGTGGGCGGCGGCACCGTGATTCCGCTGGATGTACGGGTGGTGGCGGCGACCAATCAGGACTTGCCCCAACGGGTACAGCAGGGCCGTTTTCGGGAGGACCTGTACTACCGTCTGTCCGGTTTCCCCATTCTGATTCCACCGCTCAGGGAGCGGGAGGGCGACCCGGCGCTGCTGGCAGCCCACTTTGTGGCCCGTTACGCCCGCGAGATGGGCCGCCCGGTGAGCGGTTTTTCGGCAGAGGCGTTGGCACAGGTGAGCGCCTACGACTGGCCCGGCAATGTACGGGAGTTGCAGAACTGTGTGGAGCGGTCGGTGATTCTGGCCACTGGCGATACCATTGCACAGATCGATGTGGCCGCCTCCCCCGGTCGGGTCAGCCAGAATAGCGGACCGCATATTCCGCTGGACCGACCGTTGCAGGAGGTGGCGGCGGACGCCCAGAGCCACTATGAAACTGCCTGCATTCGTCGGGCGCTGGACTTGACCGGTGGCAACAAGACCCGCGCCGCCGAGGTGCTGGGGGTGAGTTATAAAACCTTGTTGAGCAAGATCAAGGACTACAATATCGAGCCGTCGGCCATGCCGACCCCGTAAGCGTGTGCTGTGAGGGCTGGACGGCTGCCGCTGATCGGTGGCATGATGGCCGCAGAAGGAGGACGCCATGAGCCGTCTGTTTGTCTATACATCCATCGCCGACTACATCTTGAGTGTGTTGGCGCTCCTGCTGGTTGGCATGTTTGGTGTGGTGATGTTCTATCACCCTTAAGCACCCGCAGCCGAAGCGACTGTAATCACAGCCGCTGAATGGATCGCTAGGAGGTCGGTTGGGACGCTGCCGACTGGTGTGCCAATGTGCGTGAAGCGCGCACGACGCCCCGCAAAATAATTACCCCGTAGCCAAACAACCATGCGCTTCCCAGCGAGGTGAACAGCCCCATGACCACGGCCACCACCGGGTGCCACGGAGAGTGGAACGACTGGGCCGGATCCAGCGCGATCCAGCCCACATACCCCAACAGCAGTGAACCGGCGCCAAAGGCTCCAATCAAGGTGGCCAGCATCAGTGTGATGACGGCCCACCAGGTGAGGAAGTGGCGAACCCGCTGACGCCCTTTGGGCGGTGGTGATACCGGCATCTTCATGAGGAGCTACCCGGCGGTTTGCGCTTGGGTGGACCCCCCGGATCGCTGGCAATATCGTCTTCGACGATGAGCGGGTCGATTTTGTTACTCCGTCCGGAGCGGGGGGCGTTGCTCATGCCCTTTTTCTTGGCGGGAGGCGGTTTTTTGCGCCGTTTTACTACCGGGCCATCCGGGGAGTTAGGGGAGACTCCCACGCCACTTTTCATACGTGGAAACTGACCTTTCTCCGGTTCCGGGGCCGGTTCTGTCGGGGCGGGCTTCGGCTTGGGTTTCGGTGTCGCCCTGGGCTTTGGTTTCGACTTGGGTTCTGGTTCCGATGCAGGAGTCTCTTTGGGGCGATGGGGTACCGAAGGTGGCGGCACAGGTGGTGTCGAGCGGGACCCTAAAAAGCTGGGGCCGGACGAGGGTTCCGGGGTTGCTTGAGGCGGGGTAGTTGCCGGCGGTGTCGTTTCAGGTGCCGGAACTGGCTCTGCCGGGGCCGGTCCGGGGTCCGGTGAGGTGAGTGCCGGGGCCGGGTCGGCAGGGCCGCCAGCCGGGGCACTTGCCGCTTGTTCGGCCTGCCACTCCAGCGTGAGCAGGCGGATCTTCTTGAGCAGCAGCAGACAGCCCAGCAGGGTCATCAACAATACGCCCACTGCCAGCCATACCCGCTCATCAAGCTGGTGTTCAAATTCATCGAGGCCAGCGGTCAATTCGTCGATGACCACCTCAGCATCTTTGACTTCACCGTCTGCCCGGGACACATTGCGATCGGCCACCATCTGCTCCAGCGTACCCACATGGGTGCGCCCTTGAGACAGCATGACGTTGAGGTCGTCCACATTGCGGCCTCGCTCGGCGGCATGGCTGATGCGCCCTTGCAGGTCGTCCAGTTTGGCTGCCAGTGCGGCATAGCGGTGGGCCAGGTTGGGCGACATGCCGTCCGGCACGGCCATGTTTGCCGCTGTCGTCATATTGGCGGCGTCGCCGACCCCCAGGCTCATGAGGTAGTCGGCCAGGGCACCGGCCTCAAGCGGGTCGGTTACCAGGGTGGGCATGGGTGAGCCAACCACCACACTGGAGGGGTTCAGCAGGTGGCGGATATGCCAGTCACGGGTCCGCCCAGTCGTCCCTTCGCGGCTCAGGTTGGGGCCAAAGGTGCCACCCAGCCCGTTGATCTGATGGCAACTGGTGCACCCCTTTTTGGCAAACAGGGTCTTGCCAGTACGGGTATCAATCGGCGCGGCAACGACCGGTGCGGTGCCATCTGGCAGGGCTGAGGCAGGAGCATCTGCTCCAACAGTGGTCGCCGTAGGGTCGGTCGGCACCGTTTTGGTATCTGCCGACTCCGCAGCAACTCCTGCTGCCACCGTCGGAGAGGTGGCGGGTGCGGGCAGAGCCGCCGCTGGCGCGACCACAGGCGCGGTCTGCACCGGTGTATTGGTCGGTACCGACTTGGTGACGGCCTGTTTGAGCGGAGCCGGTTGGGCCGGAACGGTGTTGTTCACAGGTGGTGTAACCACTGCCGGCTTTGCCGTTGCCTTGGCCGGTTTGGGCGGCGCTTTTTTGACGGGCGCAGGCTTGCGAGGGGCAGCCGCCTTCACCGGTGGGGCCTTGATTGGCGGGGCTTTGATTACTGGAGCCTTGACTGGCGGGGCCGTCGGGCTCAGGTCTTCTTCCGGTCCGGTAGGGAAAAACAGGGTAACGCGGGATTCTGATTCCGACGCAACTTCGGGTACTTCCTCGAACACCTCCTCTGGCTGAGGGTCGGGGATCACTGGAACAATCACCGCAATTTCAGGTGCGGGTTCAGGCACCGGCTCGGCTACGGGGTCCGGCTTCGGCACAGGTGTTGCCACCACGGGTGGGGCAGCTACTGGCGGGGTCACCAAAGACGGCTGTGGCGGAATAGGTGCCGGTACTGCCGCCACGCTATTGCGGGCGATGGCAGCGGCCTCTGCTGCCGCTGCCGCCGTGGTCGGGGCCGTTGTCACTTTGGCAGGTGTCGACGTATCTGCTTGTGGTTCCAGCAGATCGCCGGTCAGGCTGGTCAGGTAGTCCACCAGATGGGCAGCCTCGGTTCTGGAGCCGGTGAAGGCGGGCATGATGGAGTAGGGCACCACACTCTTCGGGTCCATCAGGTGGCGCATGTGCCAGTCACGGCCCTTGTCAGCGCTGCCGATCGAGGTTAAATCCGGGCCGATACTGCCACCCTTACCCGCCACCTTGTGGCAGGTCATGCACTTTTTCTCAGCAAACAGGCTTTTGCCGATGACCGCGTCGGCCCAGACCGTCGGGGCGCGTGTGATGATCAAAAGGGCTGCGATCAATACGCCGGTGATTGGTGGGGCAAAGCGACTCAACTAAAGTGTCCCCACAGGGTAAAACCGATAAATGCCAGGGTGCATGAAATACCAAACAGCATAGAGATAGGGCGCTTGCGCGGGGTTCGGTCCGGGTTGCGGTCGAGGAACGGCAGCAACACCATAATCACTGTGACCAGCCCCATGATGGCCACCCCCAGCACCTTGGGAGCCCACTCCCCCAACGGGCGGAAGATGTCAGCAAAAATCAGGAACTGGTAGGCCGCTAAAAAGTACCACTCCGGCTTGATGTGGTTCGGGGTCGAGAATGGATCGGCCTCGTGCAGCATGGGGGCCGGGCTCAATACCACCAGCGCCATCATCACACCGATGGTCAACAGTGCCGCTACCACCTCTTTGAGCAGATGGTTGGGCCAGAAGGGAATGGCACCGGGCACGTCCACCTCCGGGTCGAGCAGGTCGCGGGCGGAGATGATTCCTACCGGGTTGCCATGCAGGGTCACCACCAGATGGCGCACATGGTGGCGCACCATCTCTTCGCTGGCAGTCCGTAGCGGCGCGCCTTGTTCTACCGTCAGCATGGGGCTGCTCATGATGTCGCCCACGGTGCGGGGTGCATCCGGGGAGTCCCCTTCGGCAGCGGCGATGATCTGATTGGCCAGATCGGTGCCGGTCACGATGCCCACGAAGGTGTCCTGATCCTTGACCAGCAGGCTACGGATGCCCATTCGGTTCATCAGGCGGGCGGCGTCGGGTAGTGCACAGCCCGGTGCCACCGACACCGGGTCGCGGCTCATCATATCGCCGACGGTCACGATACTCATGGTTACAGCGGCCCTGAGATGCCCAGCCGGCGGATCATCAGAAAGTGCAGTAACAGCAGCACCATCGCGCAGACCGGCAGAATGACAACATGGATGGCAAAAAAGCGGGTCAGTGCCAACTGCCCCACCACGTCCCCGCCCTTCAGCAGGTAGACGATCTGGTCGCCAATAAACGGTACCGCGCTGGGGATCTCGGCCCCCACCACCGTGGCCCAGTAGGACAGTTCGTTCCAGGGCAGCAGATAGCCGGAAAAACCGAAGATCAACAGTGAGAACATGAGCGCCATGCCCACCACCCAGTTGAAGTCGCGGGGGGCCTTGTAGGCCCCGTGGAAAAATACCCTGAGGGCGTGCAGCATGACCGTAATCATGATGAGGTTTGCCCCCCAGTGGTGAAAACCGCGCACCAGCCAGCCGAACGGCACGGTGTTGGTGATGTGAACCACCGAGGCGAAGGCCTGCTCCACCGTGGGCCGGTAATACAGCAGCAACGAGATGCCGGTGACCACCTGAATCAGAAAAATAAGAAAGGTAATGCCGCCGAAACAGAACCAGAAATTGACATGTTCGGGTACCGGCTTTTTTAAGGCGCGGGACAGGGCGGTGCGGAAGTCCAGCCGTTCGTCCAGCTCGCCGTAGACCGTGCCGGTCAACAGTGACAGCAGGTTAAAGACTGCCTTGGCAGTCTCCCCCCGATAGGTGGCGCGGCTGTCTTTGGTAGGGTGGTCGGCCATGATTCAGCTCACAATGACCGTATCGCCTGCCACCCGTACCGAATAGCGTGGTAGCGGCTCCGGTGCAGGGCCTTGCAGCACCTGACCGGTGGCATCGTAGCGGGAGCCGTGACAGGGGCACTGCATCTCGCTCACGTCGGCGTTCCAGTCCACCAGACAGCCCAGATGGGTGCAGACCAGCTCCAGCGCACGGACGCCGTCATCGGTCTGGAAGACGCCCACCGGCTTGCCTTCTACCAACAGCTTGACCAACCCTTTTTCAGCTAAATCTGATTTGGGGAATGACACTTCCCGCTCGCCGCCGGTTTTGGCTTGATCCGGCGCAGGCCACACATAGCGGCCCGCCACATAAGTGCCACCAGCTGCGGCAGTCACCGCCCACAGCCCCAGGCTCATGTTGAGCATGCGGTGGATAAATTTGCGCCGCATGGCGCTGGGCATCGTCGGCGCCGGGGGCGTCGATTG